>JAYTVM010000377.1:0-4310 GCA_043743995.1 Pirellula sp.
GCGATTCACCACGCCCTTCGTACCTCAGAGAGGCTGTGATCTTATAGTACCAATCACGCTCCGCGTGATTTTCGCAGTTCAAAAACCTTTGGTTTCTGAGGCAACATCACGCGGAGCGTGATGGGTACTTTCTTTAGATTCGAAAAAATCACAGCCTCAGAGCGTGCCACCCAGTTCATAGGTAGATATCAAACTGCCCCTCGTTGTAAACGGCGCAGCCGTATGGGATGAGAGCCGCTCTCAAGGTGAAAAGCGTCTCGATCCATTCAAATCAACCTGTTGGGCTGATTGTCGCGAGGCCTGCTTACGGCTACACTGCTTTAGCAAATCTGTACCCCCTTTTTGAGGCTGTGCTGGAAAAAAACCTGTGCAGCGGAGCATTTCATGAGTGCCACGATCGGTTCTCCCAAAGTTGACGCCTCACCCGCCAAGCTGACTATTGGCGGCAAAGAAATTGAATTGCCGATACTCGTAGGAACGGAGAATGACCGTGCGATCGACATATCCAAGTTGCTCAAAGACACGGGGCACACGACCATCGACGACGGCTTTGCGAATACTGCCGCTGCGTCCAGCTCCATTACGTACCTGGACGGAGATCGAGGTATCCTGCGGTATCGCGGTTATCCGATCGAGGAACTAGCCGAACATTGCGATTTTCTAGAGACCAGCTATTTGATCATCTACGGGGAACTGCCGACGCGAGAGCAGTTGGAGCAGTTCAAGGAATCGATTGAGAAGCACACGATGCTTCACGAGGACATGCGTTCCTTTTACAATGGCTTTCCGAGAGACGCTCATCCGATGGCCATTCTCTCGAGCGTTGTGGGAGCATTGTCGACCTTCTATCAAGACTCGCTCGATCCGCACGATCCCGAGGAAGTTGAGGTTTCCGTACATCGGCTCATTGCCAAGCTGCCTACCATCGCAGCTTATAGCTACAAAAAAGCCTTTGGCCAGCCGTTTATCTATCCCGACAACAGCCTGGACTATTGCCAGAATTTTTTAAGCATGATGTTCGCATTGCCAAGCGAACGCTACCAGCCGGATCCGGACTTCGTTCGAGCACTCAATCTGTTGTTGATCGTTCATGCGGATCACGAGCAGAACTGTAGCACGTCGACGGTTCGCTTGGTCGGGTCGTCCAATGCTAATCTGTTTGCATGCATTTCGGCAGGCATATGTGCACTCTGGGGGCCGCTACACGGCGGTGCCAATGAGGCGTGTGTCAACATGCTCAAGCAGATTGCAGACGATGGTGGCAATGTGAAAAAATACGTTGATATGGCCAAAGACAAAACGAGCAACTTCCGGCTTATGGGTTTCGGTCACCGCGTTTACAAGAACTACGATCCTCGAGCTAAGATCATCAAGTCGGCTTGCGATGTGCTGCTCAATAAATTGAATCTAAATGACCCTTTGTTTGAGGTCGCCCAAGAACTCGAAGCGGTCGCGCTGCGCGATCCCTATTTCGTCGAACGCAAACTGTATCCGAACGTTGACTTCTATTCCGGTGTCATTTATCGAGCCATGGGCATCCCCATCCAAATGTTCACCGTCTTGTTTGCCATCGGACGATTGCCAGGATGGATCGCCCATTGGATCGAAATGCAGAACTCTCCGTTGACTCGCATAGGTCGTCCGCGTCAGGTTTACACCGGACATCTAAAACGCGATATTTTGCCAATTGAGAACCGCTAGCATGGAGTAATAGATGGCTGCTCAATCCGATGCTCCGTCGTCAGACGTAGAGTCAACTGCAGGGAAAGAACCACCAGCCGATCAGAAAATCACGATTCCGTTAAGCCGGCCCATCGCAGAGTTGTCGTGGATCCAGAAGTCGTTGCTGTTTGCGGAACTCTCGAGACTGGCCTACGCTGCCCCAGAATTGGTCGAAAGTATCATTTACGACGCGGGAATCGACCAGTGTTTGTTTATCGCTCGCGATGGAGCCGAAGCTTACGTATTGGGCAATCGATTCGATTGCATGATCGTTTGCCGTGGCACCGAACCGAACCAGTGGAACGACATCAAGGCTGACGCAAACGCATGGACGGTTGCATTTGAAGTCGGACGGGTACACAGTGGCTTCCACTCGGAAGTGAATGAGCTTTGGCCCCTACTGGAACAGCAGGTGAAAGAAAATCAGCGTCCGATATGGTTCGCAGGCCATTCGCTAGGTGGTGCCATGGCGGCGGTATGTGCGGTCCGATGCAAAATTTCGCCCATCCCGTCGAACCCCCAAGCGATTTTTTCTTACGGTGCTCCGCGTGTAGGCAACCGTGCCTACTCCTCTTTTCTGAAGGTAAAGCACTACCGCTGGGTCAATAACAACGATATCGTAGCGCGCATTCCTCCGCGTTGGCTTGGCTACCGTCATATGGGCCAAGAGATCTACATTAACCGACGTGGCCGGATCAGCAACTTGCGATCCTGGTTTCGAGTGCGAGACCGATTTCTGGGCTTGCTCGCGTCTCTTAGGCTTTGGAAGCTGGACTACTTCAGCGACCATTCCATGGTAGATTACATCGCTCACATTCGCGATCACTACCAAGATGAACAAGCTGGCAAGCCCATTCGGACGCCGAAACACATTCCTGCAGAATAAGCGACCTAATGACTACTGCGATTATTGCCGTTTTTGTGATCGGCTACCTGTCCATCGTTTTTGAGCATCAAATCCACATCAACAAGGCTGCGTCTGCCATCTTGACCGGCGTTCTATGCTGGACGATCTACGCAATAGGTTACGAACAGTTGGTACCGCAAGCTGCTTTTGAGGCATGGGAAAAAGTGCACGCTGTAGCCGGAGGCGTGCACATGGCTGGTCACTTGCCCGCCAAACTCGAATTCCTAACCGAGCACCAGTTGCCCAAAGGATTCGTGGAAATTGCCGGTATCCTGTTCTTTCTGATGGGGGCGATGACCATCGTGGAACTAGTCGATGCCCACGAGGGGTTTTCGCTAGTGACACAACGCGTCAAAGCGAGGAACAAGGTGACGTTGCTGGCCTATTGTGCAGGAACGGGTGGTAGTTGTTTGATCATCGGATCCGCGGCGGGCGTTGCCGCCATGGGGCTCGAGAGGATCGAATTCATGTGGTATGCTTGGCGGATTGGTCCGCTGGCGCTCGTCGGATACCTAGCCGGCGTAGCGATCTATTTCTTGCAGCAAATGGTCCTCGGATAAGAAACCTAGTCATGGCAAATCTTACGCTTGAAG
This sequence comes from Pirellula sp., assembly GCA_043743995.1. Classification (GTDB taxonomy): domain Bacteria; phylum Planctomycetota; class Planctomycetia; order Pirellulales; family Pirellulaceae; genus JBKCUI01. Next base: position 3,223 of record JAYTVM010000377.1, read on the forward strand.
CGATCGATCTTCGCAAAGTCTATCCAACTCTGACCGAAGAAATTGTCGTACTTGAAAGTGTTTCGTTTTCCATGCACGCGGGCGAAAACCTGGCCATCGTCGGCCCCAGCGGATCCGGTAAATCAACGTTGTTGCAAATCCTTGGCACCCTGGACGCGCCAACAAGCGGGACCGTGCGAATCGGCGGTCAAGATCCCTATCAGCTAAACGAAAATCAGCAAGCTCGTTTCCGAAACGAACGCATTGGATTCATCTTCCAAGACCATCACTTGCTGCCGCAGTGGAACGTTTTGGAAAACACATTGCTACCTGCACTGGCGACGGGCAAGCCAACTATAGAAATTCGCAAACGCGCGATTACGCTGCTGGAACGAGTTGGCTTAAAGCATCGATTGACTCATTTACCAAGTCAACTTTCGGGCGGGGAACGAGAACGGGTTGCGGTTGCACGTGCGTTGGTCCTCAGGCCGATGATCGTTCTAGCGGACGAGCCGACTGGGAATTTGGACCAGCAATCTGCCGAGAACGTGGCTAGGTTATTGTTAGAAGTTCCAAAGGAAGAAAACACCGTGCTGATTGTTGTGACGCATTCGTCGTCGTTGGCTGCACAAATGCAAAAGCGATACGAGCTCAAGAATCGACAACTAACGCAAGTTGCCTAGCTGCAAAATTTTCAAACTTCTCGCCGAACGCCAGGTTTGTTGGATCTGGATACGACGCTCCGCCTCGCAACCGATCCGTTCGAGGCTTGCCCCCGACGGATGCGGGTCGATTCGCGAGCCTGCCGTTACTAGGACGCCAAAACAAGGTTGGTGAGGGACAAGCCTAGGCTGTTAAAAAACTGGTATTGTGGTGCATTCATAGTTGCGCAACTTTTCATCCCGAAGGGATATCAGACAGTAGCCGGTGGTTGAGCGGAGCGACACCACCGGAAGACATTTCGACCCGCGCGTACCGATCCTGAAGGGATCGCAGAATCTTTGACCCTTGCAGGGCCATTCGCATGTCGTTTCGTTCCTCCGGGGGTGCGCCGCTTCGCGGCGACCCCCGGCTACTCTCTGTAATCCCTATCGGGATACCAAGCTGCT
>JAYTVM010000378.1:0-1357 GCA_043743995.1 Pirellula sp.
CTAGTTCGACTGTACTAGATCCGCCGCCGTTCTAAGTTGCATGGTGGTAGGCGGTTATGTTTATCCCAGTGATAAAGCCTTGCGAGTTGATTTCGTATTAAACGTTTCGTAATTCTTTGTGATACGACGCGGGCTGAATCGCATTCGTACCGTATACGTATGATCGACGCGACTGCCACTCGCACCTGGTTGAATGTTATCGCCGGTGTCTTTTTTTTCCGCCCGCCGAGTTTCGACGTTTAGGAACCAACTTGCGATGAGGGACATTGTCTGGTGATGATGCCAGCCTGTCCAATTGCGAACCTCGTAGTCCGCCATTCCTGCTTCTCCCTTTCCTCGATCAAAGCATTCTTCGATGCGATGTTCGGCCTTGGCAACTCGCGCGTATTCACTTTCTGTAGTCGTTGGCCCAGCATTGCTCAAGTAGTAGTCTTGCTTGATGACGGATTGATCGCGGTCTATGTAGCGAATTGCAATTGCCACCTCCCTAGCAACCCCTGCTTTTCTCCGATAGCCAGTCTCAACTTGAAATTTCATTACCTCAACGATGAGTGGGCCTTTCTCCGTGTCTCGCACATCGATTTTGACCCATTTATCTTCCGTCTGTTTAGCAAACCATTTTGACATTTGAATACTTGAACGCGCAGATTGTCGTTGTGATTTTGCGGTTTCGGAGGCGTTACTTTCCACGATGTTTATTTTCGTATTGTGTGGTACCGCTAGCATGTACTGTTCCCCCAGCGAGTGCAATTTCCTGCGAAATTCAATGGGACGTCCCATTTCGTCGTCACCTGTAAGCCACTGATGTGGAAGGTCCTTTCCATGTCGAGCAAGCAATTCCAAGAAGGTTACGTGCCGTGTTTTGTAATTCTGTTTATCCTTAGGAACACCAACTTTTTCCATGCGTGCTTTATCGTCGGTCCACTCCTTCGGTAGATAAATCTCTCCGTCAACCAACGCATGTCCTTTACTGCTCGCGTATGCTAAATACAGACCTAACTGACAGTTATCAACCTTGCCTAATCGCCCACACCATTGACGTGCAACTCCAACCGAATCCTTGCCCGACTTTACAAACGCGGATGGGTCAAGAATGATGATGCCATTGGCTTCGCCTAGCTGTTTTGCAATTTGCGAGGTGAGCTCTGCACGTAGAGGCATATCATTCCATTTTGACTGCCCAATAAAATTCTGCATCGCCTTGCGATCAAGTTCGAAATGATATGCGATTGACTCCGCATTTTTGCTTTCCAAGTCGGAACAAAGGCCACTGACAAATTTAGTTGCATGGTCGCCCTGCTCTTGTCGGCACAAACTCTGAACAAACGGGATCATGAAATCATCCAAGCGATCCAAG
>JAYTVM010000379.1:0-4308 GCA_043743995.1 Pirellula sp.
GCAGATAAGGATCCGGCCGGTACCCGCCACTATCGCGAAACACTTCCCAAACTTGCAGAGGCCGCGACTCAGTTCGCCACCGATAAGCCCGATTTCCTCGTCGAGCTCGGGGATTTGATCGATGCCGCCGATTCGCCAGAACTGGAACTTCGTTACCTCGCCAAGATCAACGAGCCGTTTGCCGCCATCGCACAAGACAGACACTACGTCCTCGGTAACCATTGTGTCGATATGCTTACCAAAGATGAGTTTCTAGGCCAGGTTGGGCAAAAGGAATCCTTCTATTCCTTTGATCGCAAAGGGGTGCACTTCGTCGTACTTGACGCATGCTTTCGCAAAGACGGCAAGCCATATGGTCGAAAGAACTCAGCCTGGGATGATGCCAATATCCCGGAATCCGAAATCGATTGGCTACGCCAAGATCTCAAGAAAGCCGAGGGCAGAGTCATCGTTTTGGCTCATCAGAGACTGGACGGCAACAGTTCCCATTGCGTGAAAAACGCCGCCGAAGTTCGCAGTGTTCTCGAAGGCTCCAAAAAGGTCCTTGCTGTATTCCAAGGCCACAGCCACAAAAACGCATACACCGAAATCGAACACATCCATTACTGCACTCTGGTTGCAATGGTCGAGGGATCAGGCGTGACTAACAACAGCTACACTCTTCTCGATATTCACTCAAACGGCACTCTCCATGTCCGCGGCTTTCGCAAGCAGAAAAACTATGACTGGTCTTGATTCCAAAAGACAAAATGAGTGGCTTCTCTCGTCGATGTTTCTACCATTGTCCTTTGTAGCCTTGTCGTTCCTCCTCGTTGGTTCCCTTCCTGCGCAATCGGAATCGTCAGACAGCAAACAAAGAATTGTGCTTGTTGCAGGCGAGACCGCCGTGGTGGATGTTGTTGGTCATCATGACTATTTGGCCGGTTGCGCCTGCCTGGAAGCTTTGCTTCGGCAGACCAGCAACGTGGAAATTGTCCAAGTGCGAGACGGATGGCCCGAAGAGGAGCTTGTCTTTGCGAAGGCCAAGACAATCGTCTTCTACACCGATGGCGGAGGCAAGCAAGCGTTTCTCGAAACGCCTTCGCGAATCGCCAAACTTCAGTCGTTGGTAGATTCCGGTGTTGGCATTGTGATGCTCCATCAAGCTGTCGACTTTCCTGAATCGTTCGCGGATCAAGCCAAGAGTTGGCTGGGTGGCATTTACGTCAAGACCGCGTCGGGGCGTGGTCATTGGGATAGCAATCATGTCGATTTCCCGAAACACGCGATAACCCGAGGCGTGGCACCTTGGAAGATCAACGATGGTTGGCTCAATGGGATTCAATTCGTCGATGCCATGAAAGGGTTAACACCTTTGGTTTGGTCTGGCAAAGAGTATGCTGGGAGTCGCGCGGGTTTGGACAAAGACATCGTGGCGTGGTCCTACGTACGTCCGACCGGCGGTCGCTCTTTTTCCTTCACGGGCTTGGATGCGCATTCCGCTTGGTCGCTACCTGGGATGCGGCAGTTGGTGGTCAACGGCGTGCTATGGACCGCCGGCATCGAAATTCCGCCAACGGGCGCGGCCAACGAAATCGAGCAAAAGCAGCTCGACGATATGCAAACGCCAAGAAAACCCAAGAAAGCCGCTGCGAAATCGTAGCGGGATCCAAAAATCTAACGCGGCGAATCAAATAAGTTATTGAATATTTAACCGCAATTCGGCGCATTTAGGGAATGCTGGAATCATTTCCGGCCCTTAAAAGCGCGTTCTTTGGGCTTTTTCTAAGCAGCCGTCGCCGTTACCAGTAAAGGGAGTAGCTGGGTAGCCTACAGAACTTTTGAAATCCAAAAAGTTATTCCCGTGTTTTTTCTAACGAAACTGCTATCGTTAGGTAGTGCGTCTTGGGACGCGCAATCCCATTTTTATTCATCTGTTTGGAGGACATGCGTATGCTACGGAAAAAGTCTGGATTTACCTTGGTTGAGTTATTGGTGGTCATCGCGATCATTGGGATTTTAGTCGGACTCTTGCTACCGGCAGTGCAAGCCGCTCGCGAAGCCGCACGGCGCATGCAGTGCACCAATAATCTCAAGCAAATCGGCTTGGCGATCCATAATTACGAATCCGCTATTAAACGACTCCCATCCGGCAGTTTCTTGGTAAATGATGCGACGCCACATACCGTACTGCTGCCGTATTTGGAAGCAAGCAATTCATTTAACCTATTCAATTTCAATGTGAGTTTGAATGGAAGCCCGCTAAACAGTCCCGCAATTAAGCAAACGATTCCTTATTACATCTGTCCATCCTCACCCGAAAAGGTTGGTTTTTCGTGGGCAGGACACGCCGACTACATGCAGAATATGGGTGGGAACGCCAGCTATTCGAACATGACCGGACCATTCTACAGGAACTCAAAGACTCGATTCGCCGACGTGACGGATGGATTATCGAACACTGCGTTCTTTGCAGAAATTAAGCGAGGTCCGCACCCTGGCGGGACGGCATCTTCCTTCGTAACCTTGCCCCGCACTAGCCCAGAATTTTTATCCGTCGCTACTAACAAAGCGGACGCGAGCTGGACAGCTGCAAACTTGGCTACCTACCCGATTAGCGAGTGCGATAATCCTGCAACGCAAGCATGGCAATATCGCGGACTTCAGTATTATCGTGGTTTGACTGTAGCAACCTTTTATACGCATACCCTGCCTCCAAATTCGCAATACCGCGACTGCGCAGGCACAGCCAACGGACACCTCGCGTCCAGAAGTTACCACACCGGTGGCATTAATTTGGTCCGTGGAGATGGATCCGTTTCCTTTTATTCGAATTCCGTGGACGCTGCCGCTTGGCTCGCTCTCGGCACTATCAATGCCGGAGAAGTAAACACGATCGAAAATTAGTTTTGGTCAAACAACAGTATCTTAGGGGCGACTTTCATTCGAAAGTCGCTCTTTTTTTGTTGCGAATTCGTTAGGAGTATTTGATGAATCGGTTCGCTCTGACTTTCATTTTGGCAACATGGGCTATCGCAAGTTCTGGTTGTGGTAATGGTGCGAAAATGGAGAAAGTCGTGCCAGCGAGTGGTGTTTTGAAATTTCAAGGCAAGCCACTCGAAGGTTACAAGATAACATTTGAACCTACCGGAGAGCGGCAGTCTGCAACAGCGATTTCCGATGCGGAAGGTAAGTTTGTATTAGGGACAAATCGCCCAGGTGATGGCGCAGCAACAGGCAAGCATAAAGTAGCTGTAATTTTCATTTCCGAAGTAGTCGAAGGCGAACCAGGGCGAGAAGTCTTTAAGACCATCAGTCCAAAATATAAGGTACCCAAGAGTTATGAGGACTCAAAGACATCCGGGCTTGAAATCGAAATTCCAACTTCCGGCACTTCAACTCTGGACATCGACTTGAAGTAGGCTTCGCAGGAGCATTGGGGGTGGGCGGGTGGGCGTGATCAACAAAGCCACGGTTGCTAGGATTGTGTGTGCCCGGCCACTATTGACTCTCGCACCTGCTTACCCATTCTATGTGCTATCATAGCCCCCTTGCTTGGAGGCCGTACAGGTTGGAAGTTGTTAACCTAGGTGCAATCCGTTTCGTTTCGGTCCATTGAACCCTTTATCGAATCAAGGTCAATCAACATGTCAGTTAATCCCTATGCCCCCCCTGCTACGACAGACGGTCTCGATTTTGCTCCGGAATCAAGAGGGGATGAATTAGCCGGTCGATTCACGCGTTTTGCATCGGCTTTGGTGGATGGCATCCTCATGATGGGAATCCTGATGCCCATTCAGTTTGTGACGGGGTTTTATCAGCGTGCAAGTACGCAAACGGCTGGCATTGTGGAACAGTTTTTGATGTCTCTGTTGGGAATCGGAGTCATGCTTGCGCTGAATGGGTACTTGCTTTTCACTCGTGGCCAATCGATTGGCAAGTTGCTTACCAAAATCCAAATCGTCGATTTCAAGAGCGGTGGTTTACTGCCATTTTTACGGGTTTTCGTTTTCCGTTACCTTTGGACGCTGCCGCTCCTGGTGGTCGTAATGCTTATTCCTGGTGCAACCGACGACTTACTAGTTAACATTGTCGTCCTTATCGACGCATTGATGATCTTCGGCCCGGAACGTCGATGTTTGCACGACTATATCGCTGGTTCGAGAGTCGTGCTTTATCGAGAGAACCGACAAAAACTCGCGTGATTCCATTTCAGCCGCCGTTCTTCCGTCTCAGAGAGGCTGTGATTTTATAGTACCAATCACGCTCCGCGTGATTTTCGCAGTTCAAAAACCTTTGGTTTCTGAGGCAACATCACGCGGAGCGTGA
>JAYTVM010000380.1:0-4299 GCA_043743995.1 Pirellula sp.
CCCCGAAAATCACAGGAAAAATGATGGCTTTTCCTGCAAATTACGAGGCTTCGCAGTGGAGGATAACGGACTTGAACCGATGACCTCTTGCATGCCATGCAAGCGCTCTCCCAACTGAGCTAATCCCCCGGGTATTCTTACGCCGGTAGAGGTTATCCGTGCTCTCAAATTGTGTCAAGTTGCGTCCCGCTTCTACTCGCCCTTTCTACTATTCCACTACCAAAGGACCATTAGCGAGTACAATCGTTAGTGAATTTCTCGACCCATCCATCGTGTCGAAATAGTATCATTTGGTCCGTTTCGCGTTTGCCCCGAGCCTACGCAATCCCCTGCTGATGCCTCCCAACGTTCAGGTTCCCTTGGTTCCTCCCCTCTCTCAACAGCCAAAAATTGCCGTAGTCGGCGCTGGTATCAGTGGTCTTGCCACTGCGTGGTACCTCGAAAAATTGTTGCCGTCCGCACAGGTTGACGTTTTCGAATCCGCCCTCCAGGTCGGCGGCGTCATCCAAACGACTTACTCCGACCCATTCCTGACCGAACTCGGAGCGGATAATTTCGCCACCCTCGTGCCCGACGCTCTGCAAATGGTTGAGGAAATGGGAATCCGTGACCAGTTCATCGGCCCAAAAGCGGATCATCGGATTGCCCAGGTGGTCCGCAACGGAAAAGTCTTGCCGATTCCTAACGGCTTCTCCCTAATGCAACCGACTCGATTGTCCTCGGTTCTCTCCACACCCGTCCTGTCACCCGCCGGACGCATGCGATTGCTTTCGGAATACTTTGTCAAGCAGAGAAAAAGCGACCAGGATGAAAGCGTGGAAGCGTTTGCCGTTCGAAGACTCGGGCGCGAATGCTTCGATCGACTCGTCGAACCGATCGTTAGCGGGATTTTTACGGCAAGGGCGGAAACGCTGAGCATGCAGGCCGCAATGCCTCAATTTGTGGCCATGGAACGTGAGTTCGGCGGTCTCATTCGAGCGGCCATCGCCAAACGCAAAAGCCAAAGCCGATCCGAACGCTCCGCTCGCGAAGCGTCGGGAGCCCGTTACGACCAATTCCTCGCTCCCAAACAAGGCATGAGTTGGTGGCTCAACCATATTGCAAAGTCCCTTCGCAACCCTATTCAGCTTGGTCAATGCGTTGTTCAACTAACCAAAACGGCCGAAAACTCTTGGTCGATACGAACGAAGTCGTCAACCGAACGAAACCAAGCGGAACGGGGACACGAGGGTTACAATGCCGTCTGTTTAGCACTGCCGAGCCTGCGGTCCGCAGAGCTGCTAAAAACGACTCATCCGAACGTTGCCGAACGCCTTGAACGCATTCCGTACGCTTCCTCAGCCGTGGCTGTGCTGGCAATTCAGCGCAGTGAAATACATCCTAAGGCCTTTTGCTTTGGCGTCGTCGTCCCCAAAATCGAACATCGAGACTGCTTGGCAATAAGCCTAGCGAGCGAAAAATACGAGGGAAGATGCCCCGCGGATCTCGTCTTGGCCAGAGTCTTCATGGGCGGTGCCATTCGTCCCGAACTTATGGATAAAAGTGACGACGACTTGCTCGGCCTGGCTAAAAAAGAAGTTAAGGAACTGCTCGGCGCGAGCAGCCTACCACATTGGCAAACAGTCGTTCGATGGAACGAAGCCATGCCCCAGTATTTGGTTGGTCATCCCCAATTGGTCGATTCGATCCGTCAATTACTTGTCGAAGAACCTTTTTTACGTTTGATCGGCAACGCCTTCGATGGCGTGGGAATACCTCAGTGCATTCGACTCGCCAGGCAAACAGCAGAGCACTTCGCTTCGTTGTTTCGAGGGGGTTGAGGGTTGAGGGTTGAGGGTTGAGATTGCTTTCGCCCCGAATGGGGCATCAACATGATAGCCCAGGGCAGAGCTTAGCGACAAAAAGTCGCTAAGCGCCGCCCTGGGATCTGCCAAACCCGCGGTCGCTGCCCTGAAGGGGCTTTACCGAATGCTCGCGTTTCATTGCTTGTTTGTTCAGCCCCTTCAGGGCAATTTACCGGGTGTTCGTGATATACCCAGGGCGGCGCTTTGCTGTGCCCTGGGCTAAGTTGTCAAAGCCCGATGGGCTAAAAACGCGGGCGACGTTTCGTAATGAAAAACCGAAACTTCCGCAGGTTAAACCTTCGGGATTCTTTGCGTCATCGACTTGAGTGGTGGTGATCTAATTCGCGAAGTACCCAGGGGAACTCCCATCGCCGAGTCTCAAAGCTGGGATGAATCCCAGCCCTCCAATGCATTTTGTTTGGAAAAGGGGACGAAAGTTCAAGAAAGGTGTTTGTTTGCCGGTCTGCCCATGCGATATACTTGTAGGTCGGACCGCCCGCATTGGGTCAGTCGCTCCAATCCCGACCATCTCTCTTCTGACTCTGCTTTTTGCTGGAGACTAACCATGGACCAGCCAATGCGCGAATTTACCGACTTAATGCTCACGCGTGGAGTCATTTCGCTCGACCAGCTTTCCGAAGCAAAACTTATCTCGAAAAAAGAGGATAAGCCAGTCGGCAATTGCCTCATCAGCCTCGGTTATGCCTCTGGCGAAGAGGTAACCCAAGCCATCGCGGAATTCTACAAGTTCGAATACGTCGACTTGTCCACTATTAGAATCCCTGATCACGTTATTCAGCTGGTACCGGAATCGGTCGCCCGAGAAAATAAGATCATTCCCGTTTCCGACGCGGACGAAACCATCAAAGTTTTGGTTTCCGATCCTTTCGACATTGAGACTATCGAAAAGCTGCGTTTCATTCTGAATCGAAAAGTGGAAACGGCGCTGGCACCCCAGGAGCAGATCCAAGAAGCCATTAATAAATATTATGGACAGGTGGAAGGCGAGTCCGCTGACTCGATGCTGCAAGAGTTCACCGACACGCAAATCGACTTTACGGAAACTGAGGAAGATAAAGCTCAGGCCGAAGAGGGAGCGGACGAAAATAGCGCCCCAGTCGTACGACTTGTTCAATACATGATTCAGGAAGCAGTGCAGCTCCGGGCGTCCGACATTCACGTTGAGCCATTCGAGGATCGAGTTCGAATCCGTTATCGAATTGACGGTACTTTGGTTGAGCGAGATAGCCCCCCCCGTCGGTTGCTGGGTGCGATTCTTTCGCGTATTAAGATCTTGGCCAAGATGGATATCGCCGAAAGGCGGCGTGCCCAGGACGGTCGAATTACGATTACGGTTGGGGAAAAGGAGCTCGATTTGCGAGTCAGCGTCATCCCAACCAATCACGGGCAGTCAACCGTCATGCGACTGCTGGACAAAGACAACATCAAAGTAGGGGTAAAGCAGCTCGGGTTGGGGGAACGAGACTTCAAGGTTTTTACTGGCCTTATTAAAAGGCCTAATGGAATCCTTTTGGTGACAGGCCCGACGGGTTCGGGCAAGACGACGACTTTGTACGCTGCGTTGAATGCGCTCAATCGGCCGGATCGCAAGATCATCACCGCCGAGGACCCGGTGGAATACTATCTTCCGGGCATCAATCAGGTTGAGGTTCGGCACAATATTGGTCTCGACTTCGCTCGGATTATTCGAGCCATGTTACGTCAAGCACCCAATATCATCTTGGTCGGAGAGATGCGGGATACGGAAACAGCCCAGATGGGTATTCAAGCCAGCTTAACTGGACACTTGGTATTTAGTACTCTACACACGAACGATGCGCCCAGTGCTGTGACTCGAATGACGGACATGGGGGTGCCCGGTTATATGGTGGCGAGCAGCGTTATCGCCGTTATGGCTCAGCGTCTGGTCCGAAAAATCTGCACTCGATGCAAGCATCCGATCACGTTGAGCGATGCTGTTTTGGAGGATGCGGGGCTGCCGAAGTCGGTGCTGCCATTCTCCAAATTTTCGAAGGGCAAGGGGTGTCCCTACTGCCAAAAGAAGGCTTATCGAGGACGTATCGGCATTTACGAATTGATGGTAGTGAATGGCCGATTACGAGAATTGATGTTCTCAGGCCAATCGTCCGCAGTCTTGCGGGCGGAGGCCATAAGAGCTGGTATGACAACACTTTACTGCGATGGTCTGCGGAAAGTAATCACCGGCGTTACCACGTTGGACGAGGTCTACAAGACCGCCAAGAAGACCGAGCAAGAGTACATCGCAATTGAGAAGGTCGTCAAGGAAGTGCTGGGCTAGGCGTTTCTGCCTTTTCGTGTAGTCGGGCTCGTTTGGGACTCGATCGAGCGGTTTGCTTGCGGATTTGAGGAATTGCTTTGCTTGCAATTCCTCAGTGGTTTGTCGTATCTATTAAAGGCGTTTGATTCGCCTCTG
>JAYTVM010000381.1:0-1352 GCA_043743995.1 Pirellula sp.
GGAGCCCTGGGGACACTCCACTTTGATCACTTGTGGGCGGCTGGGGCGGTCTTAACTTAGGACGCAAGGGTGCCGAATTCGGCGGTTTACCAGGCGGAAGCGACTATACGAGTTCTGGATGCCGTACAGATGGCTGTTATCGGCACGTTCATCGCGGACCTTCACACAGTTGTTGATTGGTATCTTTAGAATTTCAGCCCAAAAAGCTAGTTCGTCTCGACTGGTTCCGGCTTGAGACGCTTTAGGTAGAACCGACGCCTTGAGATTAGGCTTCGCATCTCGTAAACATCCTTCGGTTTTCCCGCTACGTTGGCGAACATGCGGCCGAAGTTTTTGATCTGCAACTTCCAATAGTCCTGATCCAAGTTCAGTCGTTCAAAGATCGGGGCGACTTCTGCGGGTGTGTAGCCTGTCTTGTCCGCGCGGACTTGCCTGGCACTGGCGTCTAACAACTCCAAATAGTCCGCTAACGGCATCGATAGAAATCCTTTGTTGCTGCAACGCTCTCGAGCATGATTCGCACAAGGCCCAATACAATCGATCTTTTCGTCGATCGTCAAAGGGGCCATGAAAGAGTCCACGTTTGTCCCTTGCAAGGTTTGAATCCTACGTTGTACCGATGTGTACTCGCTTGATTCAAGTGTTTCCGCCATCGCTGCACGGATTGGATTCAAATCCACATAGGCTGCACAAGCAAGCAGCGTTTCCTCATCCAAAATCCGGACAGAACGATATCGACCTTGGAAAAATTTGCCGACTTCCTTGTCTTCCTGATTTGCGCGTGTGCCAATGTTTTGACAGAGCAAACGCATCCACCAAGCAACATCACTCAATCTGGTGCGGATAGTTGCGAGCTTATCGGGATCATTGCGAATGGAGTTTAGTTCGAATTCGTTTGGCTCTTCTGGCGACTTGTCAGGTTTCTTGCGTTTGGGGCAGAGCATGAGCCAGCGGCGTGCTACTTCCGAATCATCCCAAGTTTCAACAACATCAGGTCGCGACCTGAGGATTAAGTGAAAATGGTTCGAGAGAATGGCGAACGCGAGGAGGTCAATCCCGAAGTTCGCTGAGAGAAGTTTGAGCTGATCTTCGATCCAAATCTTTCGGTGATCGTGGTTTTTTCCGGTAACCGGATCGACGCCTAGGAGAAAGCATCTGCGAACCACTCTTGCACAAATGTGCAAGAGTGCAACCTCGCTAGGATCAAACACTTCTGCACGCGCGAGTCTGGCCATGGCAATAACCTCCGTGAAAGAATGATCAAGATCGTAAGTTCGTACCGAAATTGAATCAGATCGGAAACCGAAAAACAACTACCCACTCGAAAAAATGGTGTGTCCCCTTGTTTCGCC
>JAYTVM010000382.1:0-57040 GCA_043743995.1 Pirellula sp.
CTGACTGTCTTTGATCAAAAGATCCAGTCGCGGCTACCATGGCGATCGAGCCGTACCCATTTGCAAAGCATCTTTCGATCCTTGCAGCAAACGGCCCCCAAGGACAAAACCAATTTGACCAAGGTCTTTCGAGAAATCAACGAGACCTACCCAAAGCGCTCGTTGATGGTGATTGCCTCGGATTTCCTAGGAAGCGAAACGGAAACGCTCAAAGGACTGGCGGCCCTCAAGCGATCCGGGCACGATATCTTGGTCTTTCACATCATGGATGACGATGAGCTAGACTTCCCTTTTAATGATCCGACGCGATTTGAAGGGATGGAGTCGACGGACGCGCTCACCTGCAATCCCCGTGCGCTCCGAGAGGGCTACCTGGAATCGCTTCAGCGTTTCCTCGATCGTGTACGGCATGCGTGTGCCAGTTATCAAATCGATTATCAACTCATCCGAACGAGTCGGCACATGGACGCGGCATTGACGGCCTATCTAACCTCTCGCATGGCCCACATGAGGAAGAAGTAACCGACCATGCAATTTGTATTTCAACCACTTGCTTGGGGCTTTCTGCTGGTCCTGTTGCCATTGTTGATCCACTTGATCAATTTGGTGCGTCATCGCCGAACGCAATGGGCAGCCATGGAATTCTTGTTGGAGAGCTATCGCAAGCTTCGACGCTGGGTTTGGCTCAAGCAGGCTTTGCTCATCGCATCGCGGATGCTAGCCGTTGCGATCGCGGTTGCCATGCTGGCTCAGTGGGTTAGCGGTTCACGCTGGCTGGCGATGATCAGTCAATCAACCACGCACCATTACATCATCCTCGACGACTCGGCATCGATGAGCGATACATCCTCGAAGGGAACGGCATACCAATCGGCCTTGGGGGCAGTTCAGTCGATTGCAGCCAACGCCAATACGCAAGAAGGATCGCATTTATTGACGGTGGTTCGGACTTCACGAGCTTCGCTTGCCTCTACCAGAACCAAAGACGCCAGGCTGAATGCTGCCGATTCGTCAACCGCGACAAAGTCTGCGTCACAAGCCCCGCAAGCAGATTCCGTGGCGGAGTTACTATCGCGAACGATACCAACCGACCCTTCGAGTTTGCTCAGCAAGATCAATTCGACCACGCCGACGTCTCTCGATAGCGGTCCAGGCGATTCCCTGGAATTGATTGCACCTTTGTTGCAGCAAGCAACGTCGGAAAAAGCGATCGTCTATTTGATGAGCGATTTTCGAACCAAGGACTGGAGCAACCCGGCCTTGATCAAACAGCAATTGCAATCGCTCTCCAGCCCCAATACGGAGTTGCAATTGATTGATTGCGTAACCGAACGGCACGAAAACTTGACACTCGTTTCGGTGTTACCGCAGCAAGAGGTTTTGGCGGCAGGCGTTCCAGCCATGATCAATATTGCAGTTCGCAATAATGGCATCGCGCCGGTTCGAAACGCTACCGTGAGAGTTCATTCTGTCGATTATGGCAATCGTCAATTGGAGCCGATGCCTACGGTCGCATTCTCTGGCTTGGTGACCGAGTTGCCACCCGTGTTGATCGATCGGATCGAACCCGGCGAATTGGTCACCCGGCACGTTCAAATTCTTTTTCCAAAAAGCGGATCCCATGTCGTTGAAGCCCAGTTACCACCCGATTCCTTGAATGCCGACAACAGCGCTCGTTGCGTACTGGATTTGCAAGATGGTCTCCGCGTGCTGCTGATCGATGGCGATTCCACGGGCAAGCACTCCTTCTTCTTTGAGTCGGCTCTCAACCCAGGAGGCAACGCCAAGACTGGACTGATCATGACTCGAGAGGGTTCTGAGTTCTTGCGAGACTCGGACTTGGCCGCAATTCAAAATTATGCCTGCATCATCCTGCAAGCGGTTCCATCGCTCGGACCTCGCGCTCTGGATAATTTGCACAAGTACGTGTCCCATGGAGGGGGCGTAGCCGTCTTCTTTGGTGAACAAATGCCGATCGACGATTACAATAAGAGCTGGACCAAGCCGATTGCGACCGCGGAAAACGCCACTCCGCTCATGCCGTTTACCATCAAGGGGCCCGCGGAACTTTCTCAAGTTGCCGGCGACATGAAACCGGACTTGATTGCTGACAACCATCCCATTTTCGAGCCATTTTTCGGCTTGAGCAACTCGCCGTTTCAGTTTGTTCGCATCCAGCGATTTTTGGAGCTCGAAAGGAATCTGGGGGAGTCTGGTGTGATTGAGGGCAGGAGCACTCCCCTTTGGAAGCCGGTAGCAACGCTCCGCAACGGACAGCCGATCCTAATAGACCATTCTATTGGCGAAGGCCGCATTCTATTTGGTCTAACGGCCTTCGACCGTCAATGGACGAACTGGCCCCAAGATCCAACGTTTGTCGTGGCGGCCCTCAAAATGGTCGGGTATTTGTCCTCGTTCCGATCCCCAGACACCGCTCGACTCGCCGGTACACCCATGCGTTGGGATTTTTCCTCCAAGGAAATGCTGCCGGAGATTCAAGTACTATGCCCACCTCCCAACGGGACTGGAGCCAAGGCATTGCTTAGCCTCAATGCGTTACCGGCTGGCGAATCGGCTTTTCAAGCGTCCTTGAATGCACAGTCCAATCAAGATACGGATGAATCGATCCGAGCGATCATGTCGTCCGGCAACTTCGAGTGGTGGGGCACGTCCATTCAAGGAGAACGCATCGTGAAAAACATCGCCCGCAACACACCACCGGCCGAAGGTGAAACCGAAAAGACGACGCTCATCGATTTGAATCGCAATTTGAACGGCATCAAGTTCGTTTACAAATCGTCCGATTCGTTAGGCACGAATACCGCACTCGCAGGCTTCGCCAATAGAAACATGATTTTGATGGTGTTGCTTTTGTTAGTTCTGCTCTTCGAACAATGGCTAGCCTGGAGCGCGTCCTACCATTTGCCCGGAGGGAAGCGTTAAGGTTTAAGGTTTAAGGAAAACAAATCTCAAATCTCAAATCTCAAATCTCAAATCTCAAATCTCAAATCTCAAATCTCAAAGAACAAAGAACAAAGAACAAAGAACAAAACTCCACTACTCCGACTCTCGACTCTCGACTCTCGACTCTCAACTCTCAACCCTCAACCCTCAACCCTCAACCCTCAACCCTCAACTCCATGCTTCCTTTCAACACCGTTCTTTGCTTTGCGCAGGAAGACATGCGAGTCTTCTATCAGTGGATGCGCATTGAGCAGATGGATCAGTGGATACACTGGTTTGTGCTCGCGTGTTGTTTGCTGGGGTTGATTTCTTATGTTGTTTACTGGTATCGCCGGGATTGGGTGGAACTGCCCAAGAGTATTGGTTGGTCCCTGTTGGGGCTTCGGCTGTTGGCTTTGCTGGGCATACTCATTTTCTTTTTCGATCTGCAGAAGCGAACGGAGCAACGGGTAACGCGATCATCGAGACTGGCAGTGCTTGTCGACACCAGTCTGAGCATGTCGATGCCTCAGCAAGATGATACGTCGAACGTTTCTTCGAGTCCGACGAGCCGGATCTCGTCTATTCAGCAGAACTTTGCTCAATCTCCATTGCTCAAACAGTTGCAACAGAAGCATGATGTAAGTGTTTTTCGATTTGATCAGAGCGCACGGCCGAGTGCCGTCGCGTCGTTCGCAAAACCCAAACAGGCAAAAACCGACAGTGAGTCGGACGACGCGAGGGTAGTGCTGTGGCGTTGGCTGAGTCGACTCGCGTTGGCTGGCACGGCAATTACGGCCATTGGTGCCTTGATGATGGCCTCCTCTCTGATCGCCCGTGTCTATGGTGATTTGCGACCTGGTTGGCCGTATGTTTTGGTTGTGGCAGTGGTCGCGGTGGTGTCGGGGTTTGTCATGATGTCGACGGCGATTCTCCGAGCGGACCAAATTCCTTGGAAGAGGCTGTGGAGTTATTCGCCACCTGAGTCCGTCATCAGCCCACTTCCGATCGCCATGGGCGAAAAGGGCGCTGTCAGTTTGCCGATTGAGCCAAATGCCGTTGTTTGGGAAACGCAGTTGGCTGCGACTGGTTCGGAATCGCGGATGGGAGATGCAATCAATAGTATTCTTGAACAAGAACGGGGCTCACCGTTAGCGGGAATCGTGGTCATTTCCGATGGACGCAACAATGCGGGCGTCGACCCGCTCATGACGATCTCCGAGGCGACGCTTCAGGGTGTTCCGATCCATACCGTTGGCATGGGGACAGCCAAGAATCCGCTCAATGTACGCACGGTCGATATCGAAGCACCCAAGCGGGTTTTCCCTGGAGATCGGTTCCGATTGACCGCCCTGTTGCAGGCGTCGGGATTGGAAGGAAAGCAAATCACCGTGCAACTGCGACGTCGTCCAGGTGGTCAGAAAAATGCAGGAATGGCAATCGAGGATGAGAGAACGATCACGCTTGAGTCGGATGACACCCTTTCCAGTCTGGTCTTTGACATTCAACCGCGAGAAATAGGATCGTGGATTTACGAGGTCAAGGCCCTGCCGCCGGAACAAGATTCCAATCCGATGGACAATGCGCTCGAAAGTGAAGTCAGGGTGGTGGAGCCTAAATCGACTGTATTGATCATTGCTGGCGGTCCCACTCGTGAGTATCAATTTGTTCGGAATTTGCTATTCCGAGACCCAACCGTTCAATCGCATGTGTTTTTGCAGACAGGTGGACTGGGTGTTTCCCAAGAGGCCAAGAAACTACTTACTGAGTTCCCCAAGACTCGCGTGGAAATGAGTCAGTATGACTGCGTGATCGGTTTTGATGCCGACTGGACCGCATTGGAATTGGAACAAGTCGATGTGTTAGAAAAATGGATTGCCGAGCAAGCGGGTGGGCTAGTGATGGTCGCTGGGCCGGTTTCCACTCCCAAATGGGCAGGCAGCCAAGGGAACGGGAATCGCAAGGCGGAGATCATTAGGAATCTTTCGCCTCTGGTGGTGAACACACGCGGTTCCCGGATGGTATCGATCGGTCGATTCGAGTCTGAGACCGCTTGGCCGTTGGACTTTGCTGGCGACGCTTGGCAAACGGACTTCATCCAAATTGCCAAGTCCGTCGAAGAGAGTCGCAAAGTCTGGGAACGATTTCGCGGTGTGTATAGCTTTTTTGCGTGTGATGAGCCGAAGCCTGGCGCGACCCCCATCGCATATTTCTCCGATCCAACGACCATGACGGGTGGCAAGAAACCTATTTACTTGGCGACGCAATTTTATGGTGCAGGTCGTGTCTCGTTTCAAGGAGGAGGTGAGTTCTGGCGACTGCGTGAGGTGGGTGATAATTACTTCGATACCTATTACACCAAGCTTATCCGCTGGGCTGGCCAAGGCCGATTGATGAGGGATTCGGATCGAGGCATTTTGTTATTGGACAAGCAACAAGCGATCATGGGCGAACAAGTCATGGTGCGGGCGGTTTTGAGAGATGCTCAATTCCAACCGACGATCTTGCCCGATGTAAAGGCGAAGTTGATTGAACCCTCGGGTCGAAATTTGCCATTGGTCTTAACACCGATCCCGGACCCATCTCAACCTGGCGTTTATCTTGGTCAGTTCTTTACCAAAGCCACCGGTACTTACGAAGTTCAATTGCCAGTTGGAGGTTTGGCTGATCAACAATTGCTGACACAGCAAGTGGCCGTGCGAGTACCAGCCTTGGAGATTCAAAGACCGCAACGCAACGATCCGCTTCTCAATGAGATGGCCAGTCGTACCGGTGGAAAGTTTTGGGTCGGTATGGATTCACTTTTGCCTGGGCAATCGGATTTGATCGGTACGACTTCGGCTTCCAAGTCAACGCTTCCACAATCGATCGAATCGCGAGACCAGACCAACTACTTGCCTGGCTCGCCGGACCGGGAATTCCAACAGCGACTCATGGGAATCTTGATGGCACTCATTGTTGGGTGTTTGTCCATGGAGTGGCTCATTCGACGACTGAGCAGACTTGCGTAAGGGACGTCCACACTGTGCTTTATGTCGGACACATTCTTAGGACATTCCTAGAGAAGCCAGGCAAGCTGCGTCGTTTGGAAAAACGTGTCGACGTGACACACCTCTTTTTATGCAAAATCCCAGCGAATTGGCATTGACGTTCCAGTTGCCGCTGTCGTATTTCCTGGTGCATCAAAGAACCAAAGAAAAGCTCTGTCGTCGATCGAAAATTTGCGGGAATGTTCGATCGGCCTTCCTCCTGGGTTGGAGCAGCATATAACTGTCAACTAGCGATTACTGGGTCGATTGCTAAGAGACGGTGCTTCACGATAGAGCTTAAGACTGTGCACCGGGGCAAACAAGAGTTTGCCCCGGTGCCAGGAAACAACAAAGGCCGATGGCGAAACCATCGGCCTTTTTTTGCGATCACCACTCCACCACTCAACTCTCAACTCTCAACTCTCAACCGACGCTGCTTCCCCTCAGAATCCCATGCCATCGATGCAGTGTCTCGCTGGCGAGCTGCGGATCTGCTTTTGCATTCGCGGCAAAGAATCGGTTTTCGAGATCGGCAATGTCGGCTTGCAATCGCCCACGATCATCTTGCGTCATTTTCGAAGCATAATTCTTTGAAAAACGCTGCAGCGTGATCACCGCCGAAAAAGGGGTAATCTCATTCGGCAATCGCAATCCCACGTCCTCCGACGTCGCCGATTGCGTTTTCCCTCGCCGATAAATCCAGACCAAGGCGGGCAATAGAACGCCCACCATGGCAATTCCGGCAATCATCGGTACACGATTGCTCGCGACCTTTTCGAGCGGAACCGTATCGGTTTCAATTCCCACCAAGTCCATGTCGATGAATCGCTCGGAGCGAAGGGTACCATCCAGCCGCTTGTCCAATTTGGGGACTCGTATGAGATTCTCCGTGGAGGCCTCTGAAGGATCAAATTGGATAATCCATTTCCTGGTTGTAGGCAGTCTGAACAATCCATCAGCCTCTGCTTTAAAGTAGGTGTCCGATTCGCTGGGTGTCGTCGAAGCGAATCCCATGGTTTTGTTATTCGCCTCGACCCCGAGAACTCGGACCGTTTCGGACTCGATTTTTTCTCGATTGACTGAGTAACCCGGCACTGCCTGATCGAGCCCACTTAACAACTGATCAAGGTTCGGAATCACACCGCGTCCCGTTGCCGAAACCTCAAATTTGATCCCCTTGTCTTTTCCTTTCTTGAGATCGCGAGTATCGATCGTCTGAGTGACTTGCAGGCCATGCAAAGGTCGAGGAGCCGACTCGGATTTGCCCTGGTTTGGGTTCGAGGTCGCATCGATGATGACGCTATTGGAATGAACCGGCAATACTACCGCTCCCGATTCATCCGTGGTATTGATATCCATCTGCAGCAGCGGCAATCGATCGACGCTTGGATCCTTTGCCTTCAGTATCAAATAGCACAACGGCTTTTCCTCCCAACCCTTCTTGCCCTCCACCTGGATCGGTTGGGCTGGATTCATGGAATCGAAGAAGCCGATATGGACCAATTCGAGATCTTCATGAAAAGCCTGTTCGATCGATTTTTGCATGCGATCACGAAAGTTGATCGGCTGATATTTTCCGCCGATGTAGCTATATACATTGTTTTGCAAATACTGGCTGAAGCCCCCCAGCTCTCGCCCGATAGCCGCCGTGGAACGAAGCGTTAGAACGGCTCCAAACTCCCTTGTGCCGACTTGGTCCGAGCCATCTATGGCCAAGTGCAAATGGATTTCATTGCGAAGCAAATCCTCGTACATATCGAGGGTCTGCCTCAACAATGCGCCAGCCGGATGGTCTCCAACAATCTCGCTTGCTCGCCGTACCACCCCAGGTTTTACTTCCGGCGTCAAGCTCGGCAGCTTGTCGATAATGCGTCTTGCGAACTCTCCGAGATGGGAGTCCGCCATTTCGCTTGGCATCTCCAGCATCTGCTTCCGAATGAGTTGAATCTGTTCGGTGTTTTCAGAACCCTCGGTGAGCAAGTCATTTGCAGAGAGGGTCGCTAGATCACTGGAACCGAGCGAGATGCTAAACCAACTCAGGTAGACGCCTGGATCCTCTCGCAGTTCGCCTCGAATCACAGCCGCCTGATATTGTTTGGCGGCTTCACCGAATGCCCGAAAAAGATCCTGGCGAGCGACATTGTAAGAAGCGGCGTCCTGATCGCGTTGTCGCCGGAACTGCATATGGTCATAAGCGAGAGTTGCTTTGGTCATTGCATAGCGCCAAGAATTCGGCTCTTGGCGGGTCGCGGATTCGATCATGTCCAATGCCAACTGATAACCTTCCTCGATGAGGGCCTCGAGTTCCGAAGTACTTTTTTGGTTTCCAGCGGCGCGTTGAACATCGCGCGACTTCCAATCGCCATTGAGTCCTGCCCGCATCGACTCGGCCAAGCGAGCCGAGACGGATGGGGCCAACTCAGCGATCGGGCCTAATACGGACACCACGTTCTCACGACGGAATGTTTCCGCTTTACCATGGCACGAAGCAAAGGCCGTGACGACGCGCTCAAGCGATCTACCATTCGCACCAATTTTATTGAGCAAGTCCAGCAGTTTCTTGAGGCGATCCAAGTTGCGATCTTGACGCCCACGCGTTAACGGAGCGGACGCAGTTTGCTGTCGTCCACCGATAATAATGAAGGAATTCATTCGCCGTGGATCGGGAAGCGGGTTGAGTCGAATCATCCAGATTTTCAAAAACTCATCTGCCATTTCAAGGCTCTGACCCGGCGCTCGTTCGATCCCCTTAGCCAACAGTTCCAAGGCTTGGTCCGCATTGTCTGCACTCAAAGCGATACCGATGAACGCTTTGAATGCTCGAACCGCCAAGCTGGGTTCGATTAGACTGCGCCATCGTTCGCCTGGCAGTGCCCGCAACAGCAGGGTTGTTTCTGGAGCAACGCCTGCTTTCGAGCCTTGCTTCGTGATCGTTTCCTCGGCGGCAGCGACCAAACTCATGGTCAGCAGTCGCAGTGGCACCCTCAACTGATTCCGTTCGACACTCTCATCGTTGAGAAGGGCATCGACCGAGTCCTTCATCATCAAGATGGCCGAAGCTCGATCTTGAATGCCGATTTTTTCATTGCCGATGCGCATGGCTTTGAGCGCAACCGCTTCGAGGCCTGTTGGCGCAAGCGACTTGTTCGCGAACACACGCTGAAGCCATTCGGTCGCCGGACCGGGTGGAATGCTTGGGAGTAATTCGATCGCTTGTCCCATGGCTTCACGTCGAAGAGCAAATTCGACACGGTCCGTCATTGCGATTTCGCAATAAAGATCCCAGGCGGTTCGCCGTTGTTGCTGTGCTTCCGGTGTATTCCCAAGCGAGGCGGCTCGAGCTTCGTGATAGCGTGCATGCGCTGTTAAGGCTTGCGTGTCCCCTTTCTCGCGTGCCTTCTCAAGAATCGGTAAATAAGCAAAGGCTTCGACAGCTAGCATCGCTTGCGAAAGGAATTTTGCAGTCCGATCGCGTCGCCCATCGTCCTGTGGACCAAAGAAACTGGTTCCCTGTCGAAGACGCTCCAAGAATGGACCCGTACTGGAACGCGAGGCTGCCGTCTTGAGCAATTGCGCTAGCAAGGTTAATTGCCATTCGGTGAGTTCGGCAGGGCAGGCTTCGGAAATCGCGAGGATCTCTTCGGGCAATAGGCCCGGATCGCCTTGGTTCGTCGACTGCAATACGTGAGCATACATTTCGGCTGCATCGCCGCCCGCTCGCTCCTTTAAAAAGGATTGCAGCGACTGCCATTCACCCGCAAGCACATTCAAATGAAGCCAGTTCGATTGCTCGTCGATCGGAGCCGTAGCGGCTGGCATTGGCAAGGCTTTGAGCCCGATTTGAGCCCGCGCCTCGAGCACTTTGTCAGCTGTCCTCGCAAAGTTCAGTTTCTTGACGGCTTTGAGCAGATCGTTCTTTGCACTCGGCGAAGCGGGTTTATCGACGGTTTCGACAGGGTTTGGAGCACTCAGCCCAAGTGCAACCAGCAAGTCGATTCCGAGATCCTTATAGGTTGCTACCATTGCCTCGCGATCTTCGGGTGAGAGTTGGTCGTAGTCCTTTTTGAGCAAGCTGACCTCCTCGTCCTTTAGCGCCGGCTTGATCGGCTTGGCAGGAGTCATCGTTCCAGGCACCGGAGTGGCTTGGTCACCGTTGGCACTCTGCCCAGGAGCAGCCCTTGCCGGAGTCATCCGGAGCGCAGGAACTTGAGCTTGAAGTTCCGTGCCGAAGAGGGCGAAGAACGCCATCATGATTATCGCGTTGTGTTTTCTTTTTTGAATCAGCATGAGTCTGCTACCTGCCATCCCATTAAACCAATCTAAATTCAAAATTCGCTAAAAAGTTACTTCGGACCGCGTTACCAACCCGGACCAATTTCCAACATTCCGGACGCGCCATTGCCTGGACGATCTCCGTCCGGACGTGGGCCGCGACCCGGTCGTTTCCCAGGTTCACCATCACCGGGCCGACGCCCGCGCGGAGAATCTTTCGGAATGGGACGTCCTACGAGTTCTGACCGATCCAACTGCTCCAAGTCCAACACCCGTTCCAAATTGCGTTGCAGATTGCTCGCCAACTGCGATTTGGCCTCTCGCGTTGTCTTCTCTGCTAAGTATCGGAACTGCTGCCGCGACGTTTCGGAAATCGGTCGCCAGACTTCGGACGAGCGACCTTCCTCTCTCAGAAGTCTCGCACCGTAATAGTGAGCGGCTGCAAGTTCTTCGCGAGCTGCGATAGCCAGCGAAGATTCGGACTGCCCTTCCTGGACAGCTTCATCGAGCGTGGATTGCAGCTCATCGATCCCATTAAAAACTTCTCCAGACCGAACCAGGGCTCGGCCCCGCAACCACTTCACCTGCTTCGCCTGCGAACTTCCGTCCAGAAGTGTCTCAACCTCTTGATAACGGTCGGCAGCGCTCTTCCACGCGTCACTTGCCGCCGCATAGGCCGCTTGTTCAACCTGTGAGGTTTGCTCCAGTTTACTTCGGTTGAGCTCGCTATCCTCCGTTAATAACCGTTCCCTGGCTTCAAGCGTCTTGAACTGAGCTTCGTAAGCAACGGACTGACGCAGGCTGGCCTCGGCCTCCAATTTCTGCGCCTCTACCATTCGGTCCGCAGCTAGGTCGCGACGAAGCAACTTTTGCCCCGGACCAAAATGAAAAGCCAGAATCAAAGCTGGCGCAATCGCCCAAAGACTCCACCCGAATTTAATAAACATCATGCACTCCCTTTGTCTTCAAATTTACTTAACATAGTCATTGCCCGGGAGGGTGAGGCGGGTGAGGCTCCTGCCGAACCAATGCCCTTATTTTCCCACGTGATTGCTTTCGATATTGGAACGGCTGGCAAATGCTCAACCATCCTACCGAACAAGTTTAGCATCGGGCCAATCATAGCCAATAAACATCCACCCACTGCGATGCAAGTCAATGCGACTTCGCGCAACCCAATGCCATCGGTAACACGTGGTCGCACCATGCTCAGGTTAGCTAAAACTTCGGAGGGCAAGTGTTTGGTGTTTCCTTGATGGAATTTCCCTTTGAGCTTGGTTGCCAGCGATTTGAGCGAAGCCACATCCTGGGTAGAGCGGTGTCCGGACACCATAGTCGGTCGCATAGGATCACCGACACCGACCACAATCGAATCGGCAATCGACGACGGGATAGAACGCACCTCTATCTTCTCCTCCGAATCGCCGTCGCTGATGATGAGCAGTGTTGCCGAACCGGGCTCCCACTTGCGAGCGTAGTTCAGTGCCTCACTCACCCCACTCGAAAGGCGGGTCGGTCCCGATTCGAATGCCGCAAACAAAGGTAATCCGTCCAACAAATTGCGGACTACGTTTCTATCAAACGTCTCCTCAATGACAGGAATGGACTTGGTGTAGACAGCAAAGACCGTGACGCGTGTGGTCTCGGTATCGAGTCGGTCCAGGATCGCTTGAATGACCTCCCCTGCCCAAATGGCCCGCTTCTTCTTTCCATCGGGACCGGAATCCGCAACGTACATGCTTGGTGACGCATCGAGACAAACGAGCAAATGTTTCGAAGCGGCCTGCGAAGGTTGTTTTTCGATGGCAGCCGGTTGCATTAACCACAAGACGGTCATTCCAAAGGCTATGCTCGAAGCCCCCACAATTCGCACGAAGGGCGCAATGGCAACCCATTCGCGAGAACGCCCTTGCGAACCGAAGGCGAGATAGGCAACGCGGGCGATGCGTTTGCCATGCAACCATTCGGCAGCGAAGACGAACAGAGCCATGCTCAACCCAACGATCATCCCAATCAAGACTGGATGGGCTACCATGGCGTGTACCTCAATCCAAATGCCCCTAAAGCATAGGCTCCGAGGAGACTCAATCCAACGCACGCAAAGGGTTGAAAGTTGTCCATCGGAACCGCGGAGGCGGGTTTAAATCGAGCGGGCTTCATCCGATCAATGTGCTTGAAGATTCGTTTTAATCCACCTTCATCTGTGGCCGCAAAAGCTTCGCCTCCGGTTGCACTGGCAATCTCCCTGACGTCGGTCGGGACGGGATCGGTTCCGACGTGAACATGGTAGAGTGTGATGTTCGCGGCTTTCATTTCATCCGCCAGTTCACCCGCATTCGCACCATTGACATCCGCACTCATTCCATCGGAGACCAGAAGCAGCAATCGGTCTCCTTCGGTCGCCTCAGCAACCATGTTGTCGCGGCAAAAGCGGAGTGCGGCACCAATAAGTGTCCCCCCCATGAACGGCGGCTGATTCCTAGGATTTGCAAATGGGAGAGCGCGCCGAATCGTCGCAACATCTTTCGTTAGCGGAGTCCAACGAATCTGCTGCGTCCCGAACAAAGTGAAACCAAGTGCATCGCCATCTCGCGAAACGATAAAGTCCTCGATGGCGCGCTTGGCCATTTCATAACGATTGTCCGTGGACATGCTCCCCGAGACATCCATGCAGATCTGAATATTGGTCAACACGCGCTCCTCACGCGGAACACGTTGGACCTGCGGCCCAGCAAGAATTGTAATGATCACGGATAGCAACATCGCGGGTAACAACTCCCAGAATCGAAGCAAGGCACTTACGATGCGACGCTGCGGATGCGCTTGATGATCAAAGGGCAACGCGATCCCCCACGAACGCCTCTGCAAGAGCCACACGCTCAGCAAAATCGGCAAGATCAATAGCAATAGAATCCAGGGATGGACAAACGTCATAGAGCCTTACTCCTGGTATAGAGCTCATCGACGGGCGCCAAGGACCGATAGGGTTTCAACAACATGACGATAGCCTCAGGTGATCGATCGGATTCGTCTTCCATCGCGTCGGATTGATGAAGCCAACGTTCGACCGTTGTAACCAGCGTGCCCGCTTCCGGATGGGAACGAAGTCCGCGAATCGCGCTGGCTATGTCGGTCGAATTCAGCGCCGCACGCTCACGCCAGTAATGTAGCAACAGCAGTTCCAGCCTACCCTTCTCAGGAATCGAAAGTGTCCGCGACGCTGCTGCTTCAATGAGCGGTTGCAACTGATCTGCAAACGTGGGCGGCGGTTCTGCAACCGTGAGATTCACTGGCGGAACGGCTCTCAGCGATCTGCGAAGGAATGCAACTATTGGGATGCTCAACCATGCCAAACTGACCAACACGATCGCGAGTCGATAGCCACCCCAAAACGAAGGCTTAAATTCAGCCACTTCAAAAAGGTCACTTCGATGGTCCTTAGGCAATTTCGATACGATGCGGACTTGGATGGGAGCCATTTCGGTGACTTTGGATCCGTCAACATGCTCCATGAGCGAGCGTAGATCGTAGACGCCTTCGACCGTACCGAGAAACTTGGCTTCGTAGTGGTGTGAATCTTTAGCAGAAGCAGCTAGCCGCATCCAAATCGGCGCATCGGAGTCTCGTTGTGTCTTGGAACGCAAGCCCTTGCCAGAATAATCAAAGACAACCGTTCCGGTAAGTCCACGTTCTCCCTTTACCTCTGCGGGCGTATCCGCCTTTGCCCCGATTACCTGACAGTGCGCGATGCTGCTGGGCAGACCATGGCATAGAGCCAAAAATGCCAAGCAAAGTACCAAAAGAGTCGAAGTGCGAATCGAATTCAATGGCCACTCCTCGACATCATGTTGCGAGAAGCCAAAAAGTGCCTAAGTGGCGGAATGAAAGGAAGATCTGTCCTGAGATGAAGGTAGCTGATCCCAGCTCCGACGAGTTCTTGAACAATGGGTGGTTGGCCTTGCCAGCGAGTCGTGCCCCCTCCCAGGAACATGCGGCCGGTCTCCGCTTCAACGCCGCGGAAGAAACCCGCTCGCAATCTCCCTCGTTCCGCCGGGTCTTCGAGATGCACAACCACCACGTCATGTTTTTGGGCTGCATGCCGAAGGCTCGATCCTACCATGGGATCATGCAGATCGCTGATAACGACGATAATACTTCTCCGCGACAGTCGCGGTTCCAGCGATCGGATACGATCGCCCAGCTGCGTCGCCTCTGCTCGAGCATGTAGACGTAGCGGTTCCATTGCCCGCCAAAGGTCGCTTTCCGAAAGACTTACCTCTAGCCGTGTTTCGCGTTGACCACCCCCTGCAATCGCCACAGGACTGAGTCTTCGCAGTCCAACCAGTCCGATCGCCGATGCAATCCAAATCCCCATGTCATGCTTAGTCAGCCTAGCAGACGAGACACTCATCGATGACGAAGTATCTAGAACCAAAAACATCGCGATGCGTTTGAGCGTCTCATACTGTTTCACAAAGGCCTTGCCTGTCTTGGCGGTGATCCGCCAATCGAGTTGCCGGACGGAATCCCCCGGTTCGTACGGGCGCGACTGGGCGTACTCCAGTCCACTGCCAACAAACAGGGATGTATCGGATCCGAAAGCCAAGTCGTCCGCCAATCGCCTCGCGACCATTTCGAAATCGGCGTGAACAAGTTCATTCGGCGGGCGTAGGCTGTGTTGATTTTCTTTTGGCATAGCAGAACCCGTCTTACTTCAGCACTTCCGACCTAAGTCATCGATTCGAGAAGATCCTTGAGAACATCTGTCGGACGATGACCATCCGCAAGTGCCTCGTAGGTGAGTCGAATGCGATGAAGAACTACGTCTTCGGCCAGGGCAAAGAGATCCTCAGGAACCGCGTAGGTGCGGCCATACAAAAAGGCCCGCGCTCGAGACGCTTGCACCAGCGCCAAGGCAGCCCGTGGACTACAGCCCAATTCAATATGCGGATGTTTGCGTGTCCGATGGACCAGCTCGACACAGTCTCGAATAAAGACTTCGCTGACGTGGACCTCCTGGACTTTGGTCATGGCCGCGGTCAAATCATGGACGTGTAGCAATCCTGATTCCGTAATCGCATCGAAGGCCGACATAGGCACCGCCCCCTCCCCTTGCCGCAATAGCTTTAGCTTCAAGCTTCGGCGAACAACTTCGGTCTCATCCTCAATATCGGGATAGGTCAATCGATGGCAGAGCATGAACCGATCCAACTGGGCTTCTGGTAGCTCAAACGTTCCGGCCTGTTCAACTGGGTTTTGTGTGGCGATCACTAAGAAAGGAGCAGGCAATACATAAGTCTGATCGCCGATCGAAACCTTTCGCTCTTGCATGGCTTCGAGAAGCGCCGACTGCACCTTGGGACTCGCCCGATTGATTTCGTCCGCCAAAAGGAGATTGGTAAAAACAGGTCCTTTGTGGATCCGAAACTCACCCGACTTCTGATCGAGAATTTCCGAACCGACAATGTCGGACGGCAGCAAATCGATAGTGAACTGAACCCTCTTGAACTGCAGATCAATGGCTTTGCCAACCGTCTGGACCAGCAGTGTTTTCGCGATGCCGGGGACACCTTCCAATAGCAAATGACCGCCAGTTAACAGGGCAATCATGACTCGTTCGACAACGACCTGTTGACCGACCACCGTCTTGGCCACATGCTCGCGCACGATGCTGGAAAAATCGGACTGCTTGACTTCAGTGGTTTGGGTTGTTTCAGTGGCTTGTATCATTGTGTCTTTCTTCAGTGTCGCCTTTTGCTCCGCAAAAGTAGCGTTAACGCGACGCACTTTCGCGGTGCGAAAGGCGACAATTTTTACTTGTCGCTCGCCTTTGCGGCTTCTTCTTTGCTATCCGTCTTTCGTTCCGCTGCTTCAACTTTGGGTCGTTCCACAATTTCAACGATGTCTGGATCTTTAACGGGTTCCTGAATCGGTATGGCTTCCGCCAAAAGCTGATTCAAGACTTTGTCTAAAAAATCCGTTTTCAGCCCAGACGCCCTAAGGACTCCAGCTCGATCTATCACAATTGTAGCTGGGGCGAATTTGATTCCCATTGAATTACTGGTGGTTCCTGGCCCAGCTGGATCGTTCTCTGTCGGACGATCCATCGCGATCGGAATCTCAATCCGCTTTTCCTCGGCAATCGTCTTCATGCGATCTATGCCTGCCCGAGCGTCGCAGACGGCCATGAAAACAACTCCCTGAGTGGCGAATCGCTCCGCCACGGTCTGCAATTTGGATAGCTGGTCGACAGAGGCCGCCAGCTCAGGCCGAACGAACTGAATAACCCGAACACGTTGTTCCCAGTTGTCAGCCTCGATGGAGTTGCCAAGCCAATCGGAAACCGCGAGTTTTGGAGAAGGTTTTCCCTCGACGTTTACCGCCGACTTGGAGCGTTTGCCTCCGCCTAAAAACCATTTTTCCGGAAAGGTTGCAATCTTGATCGGTGTATTCGCAGTTGACGTGCCAGGCTTCACGCCAAGAAGCTGATCCACGGCCTCCTCAATCTTGTTGGGTTTGATTCCAGCCGCTCGAACGATTCCATCACGATCGATGATGACGTAAGTTGGCCAAAATTTTAATGCGTAAGCTTTGGTTGTTTCACCTTGAGACTCCCTCGATGAATCCAGTGCAACCGGGTAATTGATTCCCTTTTCGCTGATGACTTTGTCGACGTTGTCCCAACCTGATTTTGCATCATGGATGCCGATCAGTGCGACTCCTTTTTCTTTGTACTCGTCGATGAACTTGACGTTCTTAGGAATGACGGCCATGCAGGGACCGCACCAAGTTGCCCAAAAATCGAGAACGACGATCTTGCCTTTGAGCTGCTCGAGCGTAGTCGAATCACCTTTCCATTCCGCAACCGATAACTCTTTTGCGGGCTTCCCTTCTAAATTGCGAAGCTCCTCAAGGCCCTCTCCGTCTCGTACGTACCAATCATTCGGAAATGCGGAATCCGCGGTGGAAACCGACGACTCGACCAACTGAGACTTGACAGGTGCGGCGACCCCAAAGGCAAGAAGCGACCAAGCCGCAACCGCTCCAAGATTCCAAAGTTGCATAACTCGCCGGGATCTCTCTTTGAATTGCATCGCACTAGGTTCCTACTGTGGTTCCATTGTCACTGGGTCTGGTGATAAGTATCTTAGTCTATCTCAGGGAGAAAAGTTTACGTGTAAGAATCTACGAATCGATGATTTTCGTCGCCTTTTGCTCTGCAAAAAATGCGTTTACCTGGCAAATTTTCGAGGAGCGAAAGGCGACAATTTTCGGTGTGGCACGGTCAGAGCCTAAGCCAGGGACGTGCCACACGATGTTGGAAACTTGCGAATAAATTCACACCCGCAGGGGTTCGTCCTTACGCAGGGTGATCTAAAAGCTCCGATGAATCGAAGCAGTCCAAATTTGTTGCACTGAGATTCAGCCCAGCTTTATGAGCCTGCTGCTGCAACTTTATAAAGCACTTCATCGGTTCGCAAATACATTGCGCCATTCGAAAACGCGGGGGTTGCCAAGGTCCGTCCAGGTACCTCGTTTTTGCCAAGCACTGCAAAGTCCTTGCCCAACTTGACCCAGGTGACCACACCGGTTTCGTTCAGGAAGAGCACGCGACCGTTTGCATAGATCGGCGAAGCCGAGAAGTTCCCACCGAGACGTTCCATCCAATGACTCGTACCAGTCTTGGCATCGACGCACGATGCAATACCATTATCGGAAACGAAGTAGAGCTCATCGCCAACCAACAAGGGGGAAGGCGTACTTGGCGCTCCCCGTGTGATCCTCCAAACAATGTTCGTTTCTGTAACGTCTCCGATGCCTCCAAGCTTGACAGCAAATAACTCTGGATTGTCGTAGTCATGATTGTAAATCACCATTCCATGTCCAACGGCCGGTTGAGGAACAACTGACCAGCCGGGTGCGCGGACTCGCCACAACTCAGTCCCAGTCGCTAGGTCGTAGGCCGCAAAATGGTCGGGGCCAGGGGCCAACATCTGAGTTCTGCCGTCGATCATCGCTGTGGTCGCGGTCACGAACGAGTGGCTGATGCGAGCTTCGACTGATCTAGGACTTTTCCATGCCACCTTGCCAGTCTCGGCATCAATGGCCGCGACAAAAGGCTTCGAACTACCATCGCACACAACGAATAGTTTTCCGCCAACCAAAATGGGCGACCCGCCGCTGCCATGCATCGGAGGGTAATCCAACTCGTTGCATATCCACTGTATGCTTCCATCCTTGGTCGCAAGTCGCGCCATTCCGAGCGCCCCGAAGTACACGAAAACCGAACCGTCGCGGACCACTGGGGTCGGGCTCGCATGGCTGTTCTTGGCATGGATCGAAGGTTTCTTCGCGACCGATCTTACCTCGCGGTCCCAAACAACCTTGCCCGTATCTGAATCCAAGGCTATCGCCCTCAACGACAAGCCTTCGTCCTTCGGTACTGCGGTCGTCAAGTAAACGCGACCATCGGCTACGACCGGCGAGGACCAGCCCAATCCGGCAATCGAGACTCGCCATGCGATGTTTTTGGAATCCGACCATTGCATCGGTGTTGCCGGACCCGTCACATGACCGTCCGCATTCGGACCTCGAAACTGAGGCCAGTCACCTGTGAAGAGGGCAACAAAAGTGAGTAGGACGAAGTGCATCGAGGTGGGGGCCTTTTTAGAAGACAATAGGGGGGAAAGAGCGGCAGAAATCATTGAGGTTAAAGTATAGGTGCAATGCCTTTTGTAACTCGGAACTCACTTAGTTGAATTTAGCAACAAAAGTATACGCAGTCGTTACAAGGTTCTCAATTGTTCTGAGAATTGGAAAAGGGAAGTTGCAGCGTCCGACGATAGAAGAGTGAGTCTTGACGCACCATGATTACCGAGTTTTGGTCGAATTCCATGAATCTGCAAAACGCTCGTCGATTGATTGAGGATTTGCCCGAAGAGACTTTGGTTGTAGATGTGGGTGGTGGCGCCTCCCCTTTTCCGAGAGCAGACTACATCATCGATGCGCTTCCATTTGCTTCTCGGGGCAATGGAAGCGATCAAAATATCCACAGTCAACTCGACTACCCAGCAAGGTATTCGGCAGCAACGTGGATTCAATTAGATCTTTGCCAACGGCGGCAGTGGCCAGTCGAGGACAAACAATTTGATTTTGCCGTTTGCTCGCATTTGTTGGAAGACATACGAGATCCCATTTGGGTATGCTCCGAATTGCAGCGGATTGCCAAAGCGGGCTACATTGAAGTTCCATCGCGATTGGTGGAACAATCCAAAGGGGTAGAGAATCCAAAGCATGCGGGATACTACCATCACCGTTGGCTAATCGAATCCAACAAAAATCGACTTCTATTCCGTCAAAAGCCGCATTTGCTTCATTCGATTAACGATGCCTTGGTAGCATCTTTGTGGCCGACCCAACAGATCCATCCCGACCACTCGATTCTTGTCTTTCGTTGGGAAGGTTCTTTTGAGGCAGTCGAGATTTTGGAGTTTGACGAGGGGAAGATAGGCGAAGAACTTTGCCTATTTGCGTCCAAATCGAGACGGATTCACGGTTTGATTACGGTGCGAAAAATGACTTTTGGCCACAAGCTCAGAAGGTACATTTACTATTGGCGACAGCTATGTGGTAGGCGGTAATTCATCTTGAAAGATCCTACGAATAGCGTCGTTATCCCTGCCTACAATTCAGTTGGCACACTTCAACGCGCTCTGGATAGCGTGTTCGCTCAAACAGTGCTTGCTCATGAAGTCATCGTAATTGATGACGGAAGTTCGGACGACCTTTCGAAACTCAAGTCCACGTATGGGAATCGAGTGAGATGGGTCAGGCAATCCAACCAGGGGGCGGCGGTAGCGAGAAATAAGGGGGTTTCGCTTGCAAGAGGTTCGCACGTTGCATTTCTGGATGCGGATGACTACTGGGAAGCAAACAAACTGGAGCTTCAGTCGGCCATTTTTCGAGATCATCCCAACGTTGGGCTTTGTTGTAGTATTTGCTACGAGGAGAAGCCTGGTGGCAAACGTCACGTGTCGTTTCGGCGGATTGGTCAATCTCCAACGCTCGATCAGATCCTGAATCCAACGGGACGAACTGCATTTGATACCGCTTGTTGTATTATTACTAGTTCGGTGGTCGTCGAGCGTTCTGTGTTGGTTTGCGATCCATTTCGACCCGGTTTTGAACCAGCAGAGGATCGTGACCTCTGGGTTCGATTGGTTACGAAGGTTCCGATTTATTTCCTGGGACAAGCGACAACGACATTGGTTCTCGAGGTCGGGTCGCTTTCGAGAACCAATATCGACCGTGATTGCGGCAACATGCTTCGAGTCGTTGAGCAATCGAGCAAATTGTTGGGAAAAACAGCCCTTCGATGGTGGCGTGCCAGGGTGTATCGACGCTGGGCGGCGGAATACTTGGGCAGCGGCAATAGAAAAGCTGCGATTCGGCCGGCTGCTCAACGCGTTCGTCTGCAACCCTGGTCACCCCAAGCCTGGTGGATTCTCGCCAAAGCACTCCGACGCTAGCAATAGAGAAGGTTGCTATTTTCAATTTTTCCTCTTGCGATCCGTGCGAACGAAGAAGGTTTGGGGTATCTGCACGATCCAGCCAAATTACTAGAGACTTAACTTGAATCGAATTCCAAGCATTCTTCAAAAATGTAGAGAGTTGACTAATGATATCGCCGATGAAAATGGTTAATCGAGGCTGTCTGTACGGCCTAGAGTAACTTTGACGCCAAGGTGATACGAGATGAGAGTTCAGGGACGATTAGAATCGAGACTTTGGCTGGCATTGTGCATCGCCGCGCTTTGGCTCGCCGAGCCCGTGCTAGCGCAACCTCCATCGCCAGGGCGTCCGGAA
This sequence comes from Pirellula sp., assembly GCA_043743995.1. GTDB lineage: Bacteria > Planctomycetota > Planctomycetia > Pirellulales > Pirellulaceae > JBKCUI01. The sequence continues at coordinate 21,111 of JAYTVM010000382.1, forward strand.
GCTCAACCGCCGCGTCGACCATCGCTCTCTCCCTATCTCAATTTGGGGATTGAAAACTCAGGAGCACTTCCGCCCTACCAGACCTTCGTGCAGCCGAGAATCGAGCAGCAAAAACAACAGGTCACTCAGTACCTTCTTCAAGCCAAAACTTCGGCCCTCGAGAAAAATGAGTTTGCTGACTCGCATTTACGTCAAACGGGATTGGGAGGCAAGTTTCAAAACTATTCTCATTTTTATCAGGTGCAACGGACACGCGCAAAACCTTAAGCGGCCCAATCAATCTCATGAACCCGAACGCTTTATCAATAACTTAAACAACCCTTTCGCTCGATGAATTCGCCTTACCAACCTTCCCTAATTCGAATGCAGGTACGATTGTCTTGGATCGTGCTTTCGTTATTGGTAGCTGGATTCAGCGGTTGTCAGCGAAATTTCATTCATACAACCAAGAGCTTCAATTCGCAGTGCTTGGACGTGCCTCGAGAATTGGATAAAGCGACGCTTCCAGCCTATCGCATAGAACCTCCGGATATCCTATCCATTGATGTTGTTCAGCAGGTTTCCGAAAGCGACTATTTGCTACATGCCTCGGATACGTTGATGTTGACGGTTACCGGCACTTTTCCAGAGGAGCCTATTGCTGGCACCTATCCCATCGAGGCTGGAGGCGTCATTCAGTTGGGCTTTAGCTACGGCACCGTGGAAATCGCTGGGATGACAGTGGGCCAAGCGACCAAGGCCATCGAAGGACATCTGCGTACGTTGCTTCGCGGCCCTCGCGTCACGATAACGCTTCGCAATGTGTCTGGCGTACAGCGCATCTCTGGGGAGCATTTGGTCGGACCGGACGGAACGGTCACTTTGGGGCGTTATGGATCGGTCTCGGTTGTTGGGCAAACTCTGTTCGAAGCCCAACAGACCATTGCGAATTTCCTAGCACCTCACTTCAACGCGCCAGAGGTATCGGTTTCTGTCTATTCGTTTAACAGCAAGGTCTACTACGTCGTAACCCAAGGCGGTGGCCTTGGAGATGGACTTGCCCGAATACCGTACACCGGAAATGAAACGGTTATGGATGCAGTCAGTCAGGTCAATGGACTAAGCCAAGTATCGTCGACGCGAATATGGATCGCACGTCCTGGAAAAGACTCGAGCGGCGAAAACCAGATTTTGCCCATTGATTGGATAGGCATTACGCAGCGCGGCGAGGTGGACACGAACTATCAAATATTGCCGGGCGACCGACTTTACATTGCCCACGACCGCATGGTGGCCTTCGATGGCGCGCTCGGCAAATTTACAGCGCCCTTGGAACGCATTTTCGGTTTTACTCTCTTGGGGACAACCACCGTTTCTAGACTCTCCGGCAGAGTTTTGCATAAATCAACCGGGAATACCCCCACCGACATTCGTCCATAGTTCGATTGAGGAAACCGATGGGACCAGTTCCCGACAGGCACAAGCTTCAAGGATCGCCAACGCAATATGTGCGTTGGTTGGCGATTGCTTGTTTGCTTGGTGTCGCAGTTGGTTGCCAAGCTCGGCGATCCGTTGGGCTACCCCTGTTTAAAGATGTTCTTAGGAAAAACCGAGCTATCGAAAGCAAACCTCCTTGCGATTCCTTTTGCGATGAGGCGCAGGCACTTGGGGGGCCGCTCTACCACGAAACACGATGGAGGACGCTCGGCGCGGAGGTCGAGGAGTAAACGCGGAAGCAATCCGATTCCCGTAAAACCACCCCTTCAAGTCATCATGTCCACCATCAGCCCGTCGAGCATTACCACATTGCGAGTATCCGAACCCAGCCATGCGCTTGATCAACATGGATGGGGATTTCTATCGTTGCTATTGGTCGTCGGTTCGTTATTTATCCGGCCAGCGGATTTACTCCCGCAACTGCGTGACGTCCCTGTCTATCAGTATCTCATTGTCACAGCCGTCTTGCTTTCCTATCGCGCCATCGGCAGTCAATTAAATCAGCAACAGTTGGTCTATCGTCCGGTGACCACCTGCATTTTGTTGTTAGTCTTCGCGGTCGCACTCTCGCACATTGCAAACGGTTTTTTTTGGGGTGCCCGCGATTCTGCCTGGATGGCCAGCAAGTTGGCTGTGCTGTACCTTCTCATTGCGGGCGTAGTCAACACCACGCAGCGCTTGGAAGGCTTCGCCTGCGGGTTGGTTCTGGCTATTTCGATAATGTCCGGTCTTGCATTAGCCGATCATTTTGGCTGGTTGGATCTATCCGCATTCGCGCACATCGAAGATCGCATTTCGGTGGACGACGAGAACGGATCGAAACTGGCGCGCATATGCGGCTCTGGTATCTTCGAAGATCCCAATGATTTGGGATTGGCAGTGGTCATTGGAATCGCCTTGATCCCCTATTTCCTGTTCAAGCCAAATCAAGGCTGGCCACGTTATGTTTGGGTTCTACCTGGGGTAATTTTGGTTTGGACGCTTGCGCTAACCTATTCGCGAGGCGCCTTCCTTGCTTTGGCTGCGACCGTACCAGCTTGGTTTTATTTCCATCGCAACTGGGTTTACGCGCTCGTTGGATCGGGCGTGTTTTTGCCGATCCTCGCGATTCTCTTTGCTGGCCGAATGACCGAGTTCAATTCGGTCTACGAGGGCACAGGCCAAAGCCGTATTCAAATTTGGTCCGAGAGTCTGACTGTGTTTCGCAACGCTCCGTTGTTTGGAATAGGCGAAGGGATGTTTTCGGAAGATTTCGGTATCGTCAGCCACAATTCGTTTCTGCAGAATTACACCGAACTTGGCTTCCTCGGTGGGACACTCTTTGTCGCCATCTTTCTGACCGCGATTATTGGACTATTGCCAACTCGGAATCGCACCGAGGAAATGAGTGAGCAAGAAGCTAGACTGCGAGGGGCGATCTTCGTTGTTGTGATCGGTTACACCCTTGGGATTTTCACTCTGTCACGTCAGTTCGTCGCCACTACGTTTCTGGTGCTCGGACTGGCTGTTGCCAGCCAGTTGACCGGAAAAAACACTCTCCCGAAAAGCTGGCAGTTCGGGAACGGTCTTGCGATTCGGGCGTGTCTGGCGGGAATTGTGTTTTTAGGCTTGATCTATCTGATTATTCAACTGCTGAATCGAAGCGTATAAAGAAACTCGCATGCACACCCAACGACTCCAAACCTCCGAGAAACGCAAGCTGGCATTGGATATTGACGAATCGGATTGGAGCACTCCAAGACGCTCTTCGCATTCCATGTCCACAGAACGTATAGAACCCCCTCGCGGTCTTTCCTATCTTGGGCTATCTGAGCTTTGGCGATTTCGGGAACTGTTCGTCTTTCTAACCTGGCGCGACGTTAAAATCCGATACAAGCAAACCGCGCTGGGAGCGACCTGGGCGGTCCTGCAACCCCTCCTGATGACCATGGTGTTCAGCGTCTTCCTCGGCCGGCTGGCAAGACTGCCCACTGCAGATGTACCTTACCCGCTCTTTGTTTTTTGTGGCCTTTTGCCTTGGACCTTTTTTGCATCGGCAATTTCGAACGCTGGGAATAGCGTGGTGGGTTCGGAGAAGCTCGTCACCAAAGTCTACTTCCCTCGATTGATCATTCCCATTGCTGCCATTGGCTCTTCCCTGGTTGATGTGTTGGTTGCCTCCAGCATCTTGGCTGTCCTGCTGTTCTGGTACCACACTGCGCTTTCCATCACGATCTTGCTTGCACCGTTGTGTTTGCTGCTGATCGCAGTGACTTCGATTGGGATAGGTGCTTTCCTGGCTGCCATGAATGTTGCGTATCGCGATTTTCGAATTGTCCTTCCGTTTCTGATCCAGATTTGGATGTTTGCAACACCCAGTATTTTTATGGACATCAAGAACACACCCATCCAAGGTGGAATCACTGGGATCTCAACATGGCTCCCATGGATGCTAAGCCTGAACCCGATGGTCTTGTTGATTGAGACTTTTCGAAACTGCATCTTGGGGCAACCCATCGACTGGCTCCGTTTCGGCGGTGTTGCGGTATTGGCCTTTTGCGTGCTGGTCGCGGGCTGTCTTTATTTTCGTTGGGTCGAACACAAGTTCGCCGATATTATTTAGGAAACGGATGCGAGTCGAATGATTGCCATTAAAGCACGTGGGTTGGCCAAACGATACGCCCTACAAACAGTTGCCTCGCCGATCGAGTATCAAACGCTGTCGGATCGACTGGTGGAGTTGAGTCAAGCTCCATGGCGTCTATTGACTGGCAAGACCCCACGCACCGAGAGCGAATGGTTTTGGGCATTGCGAGATATCGATTTTGAAGTTCGACACGGTGAAGTCATCGGCATCGTTGGCCGCAATGGAAACGGTAAGAGCACATTGCTCAAGATTCTTTCCAAGATCACTTCTCCGACGCTCGGTTACGCCGATCTGACTGGCCGGGTTTGCAGTCTACTCGAAGTGGGGACAGGGTTTCATCCCGAACTAACGGGCTCCGAGAACGTATATTTAAACGGGAGCATCCTGGGAATGACCCGCCGCGAAATCCAAAAGAAATTCGATGCGATTGTCGCGTTCTCCGAAGTAGAACAGTTCCTGCATATGCCGGTAAAACGCTATTCGAGTGGCATGCGCGTTCGATTGGCCTTTGCGGTGGCAGCCCACCTTGACCCAGACATCCTTATCGTGGACGAAGTGCTTGCTGTCGGCGATCTTGCATTCCAACGGAAATGCCTTCAGAGAATGAGTGAGTTTGCATCCACTGGCCGCACCGTCTTATTCGTCAGTCACAACATGCCAGCGATCGAGTCGCTTTGCCCTAGAACCATGCTGGTTTCTGGTGGGCGCATCGTTGCCGATGGACCAACCAACGAAGTCGTTCCGCAGTTCATCAAATCGATGGTTCATTCGGATGACGGCCTAGACCGGGCAGAGACGGATCTAAGCGGGCACCCGCGTCGTCCCCGTAGCGCCAAGGAAATCCTCAAGACACTACGAATCCTCGACGAGTCTGGAGCCCTCTCCACCGGACTGCCGCTAGGAAATGCATGTACGTTTGAACTGAGTTTCCATTCTCAGGGACTTCCTCGCGGTCTAGGTTTTAGCATAGCGCTGAGCACGCCGCAGGGACAACGCATCGGCGTCCTACACAGCCGTATCCATTCCCGCATGGTCACCAACGGCGAGCAATCTGGAGTCGTGAAGTGTGTGGTCGATGACCTTTCCTTGCTGCCAGGCGAGTACATCGTGGACGTAGCCGTAGGAACTTGGGACAAGGTCTTAGACTCGATCGATGGGGCTGCTCGAATCACGGTTCTGCCGACGGACTATTTCGAATCGGGCGAGCTTCCCAATTCCAACCATGGAGCACTTGCATTGAAATGTGTTTGGTTGAACGCGAACGCCAACGTCAATCCACATAAAACATGGAATCGAGCTGTTTGGCGTTGCTGAGGTCACACGAATCCAGACATGGAAGTTTATTGTGCGTCGCTCGCCTTATTGTCTATCAACGCCCTATCACTTTAGCTTCGCTCGGGCGACATGATTGATAACGACCTGATGTTTTCCAGCGGATGTTAAGGGGATTTCGAGAACGGGATCCAATCGAACCCGAATCTCATCGCCAACACACTCTACCAGCCTGTCTTTAATCTGCTTGCAATACGCTTCATCCAACTTCTCGTCCCCAACCACCTTGATCTCTATTTCGTCTAGTCGATATTGATGCACTTGGAAACGCCGAACGGAGGCGTAGTCTTTCAAGAGATGCGGAAACAACTCACCTGGAATCACGTTGCCGGATGAAGTTGATATGACATCCAGTTGTCTTCCGACAACACTTCGAAGCAACGGTAATCCGCGACCGCAGCGGCACTGAGTGAATCCGGCGATAGCTCGATCGCCATTCACATAGCGTACAAAGGGCATTCCTCGATTGAACAGATCCGTAATGACCACATTTCCTTCTTCGCCATCCGGTGTTGGGAGGCCTTGCTCATCGAGAACTTCCACCAGTAGATTTTCCGTCGTTAGATGCAGACCGCAATGCAATTCGCATTCGGCACCGATCAGCATGAACTCTCGTGAACCATACGTTTCAAAGACCGGAGCTTGGAAGACTTCCTCAATGAGCTTGCGTTGAAAACCGTAGATCTTTTCTGCGCCAACCACAATGGAGCGAATTCCGTGTGGTTGTAAGGAATGGGCTTTCATGAACTTGGAAAATTCATAGAGCGGACTCGTATAGGCGATGATGGTTTCGGCGCGATAACGCTCCATCAAAGCAAACTGTTTCAGCATATTTCCTTCGGAGAAATTAAAGCAATTCATCAAAAGTTGCTGTTCAAAGCGATGATGTAAGGCAACCTTAACGGATTTCCAAAAACTAGAGCGATTTAGATCCGCTCCCCAGATGAGCAGGCGGCGAGTACCGGGGCCGCTTCCTGCCCAACTATATCCGCGATACATCATGGCTGTTCGACGTTCGTTGCTTTCATGGTCCAGGTCGAAAACCAACGGCGTGCCTGTCGAACCCCCGGTCGACTTGGTGATGCGTTTTGCTTTGTCGCTCGATTGCATTCGTATTCGATGGGATCGAATTGCGTCGCGTGTTAACAATGGCCAGCGATAAAAATCTTGGAGGGATTGCACCAAGTCTGGATTCAGGCCCAGATCCGCCCACTGTTTTCGATAGTACTCGCAATGGGTCTTGGCGTATCGAAGAATTGCTATTAGGTCGCGGAGCTGCTGTTTCTCCAACGACTCCCGCCCTTGCCATTGCGAATTTTCTGCAAGTTGCCAGTAGTGTAGCGTCTTTCGTCGTTTGAGAAGTCCATCGAATACCGGCAATAGCATTCGACGATAGAGTCGCCCGTAGAAGTTCATCTTGACGACTGCCTCAGCAGATTTTGGTAGAGCGATTGGTATTGGTTCGCCATCGTTCGAACGTCAAAGAAATCCGTAACCCGTTGCCGTCCAGCTTTCCCCATCGCCCCCCAGCTTGACGAACGTTGACACATCAACACCATTGCCTTTGCCAAACTCTCCGGGTTTGCGACCTCAACCAACATTCCCGTTTCGGACTCGACAACAATCTCCGGATTTCCCCCTACGTTGGTAGCGATGACTGGCAATCCAACTGCCATCGCTTCCAGTATCGTAAGCGAAATACCCTCCGACAACGAAGAAGACACATAAAACCCACAAGAGCCGAGTAACTCCGGTACGTTCTCGCATTCCCCGAGGAATTCGACCTGTTTAGAAAGTTTCAATTCGCGAACCAGGCTTTCTAACGGCAATCGCAATTCTCCGTCACCAATGATTCGAAGCTGCAATGCAGGTGCGGACTGAGAGGCTATCGAGAGCGCCCGGATCAAGGTGGCCAGATCTTTCTCAGGAGCCAAGCGAGCCACGCAAACCGCTACGGGTCTTCCACTCGAACCTCGGAAGGCGAATTCCGTGGGATCGATGCCATTCCAAATCCGTAAGACTTTGGAAGCAGGTATTCCATCCTTCTGGATACACAATGCGGCTGCGTCATCGGAAACCGCGACAATCCGATCCACCCAGTAGCTTGCCAAACGAAACAGGATTCGGGACTTCCACCCCTGGCCGATCCGCTGTCCATGCCGCGTGTTTACGATAATAGGTACGCCCGCAAGGCGAGCCGCCATGGTGCCGTAAAGGTGAGGGTAGATGTTGTGGGTATGCACAATATCAAAGCAGCGATCTCTTAAAAAATTCCTCAAGCTTTTTACCATTTGCCAACGATTCGTAACACCCAGCGTTTTCACCAACGCGCCCGAGCTTCGAATCTCATTGGCAAATCTTCCTTCCGCTTGCAAAGCAACAAAAGTCATGTCGCAACTGCCGCGGTCCGTGTTGGCGGCCAGCCCAGCTAAGACTCTTTCCAACCCGCCGGTCTTCAAGGAAACACTAACATGGCAAATTTGCATGGAACCACTTTGACGAAATACGTCTTGCTCCGAAAGACCAATTTTGAGACCCTAGCCGAGATAAACCTCCGAATGAATAGACGAGAATGTCACTCGAGTTATTGGATTCCTAACGCGAGATCCCCCATTGTCCTTTAATAGTTACACATTCGGTATCTTCCTGGCCACGGTATTGCTGCTGTACCACAAGCTTGGACATCGCGCTCAAAATGCCATGCTGTTGATTGCCAGTTACCTATTCTACGGATGCTGGGACTGGCGTTTTCTTAGCCTGATTTGGGCTTCTACTTTTCTGGACTATTGGCTCGCTCAAGCGATCGAGGTTTCCCCGTCGTTGGTCCGCCGCCGGACCTACTTAGCGATTTCCATCGTCGCCAATCTGGGAACGCTTGCATTCTTTAAGTACTACAACTTCTTTTCCAACGAGCTTCAAGCCTTGCTGGAACAGATCGGCTTAGACCCGTTCCTACCCCGTTTGGACATCATTCTGCCGGTTGGAATATCGTTCTATACCTTTCAAACCATGAGCTACACGATCGATGTGTATCGAGGCAAAATGCAGGCGGCTCGAAACTGGATCGACTTCGGGTTGTACGTCGCGTATTTCCCTCAGCTTGTCGCAGGCCCCATTGAACGCGCGACACGCCTATTACCTCAGATTGAATCCCCTCGGGCACCGATCCCCCATGCGTTCGAGGAGGGATTGTATTGCATTGTATTGGGAATCTTTAAGAAGGTTTTTGTCGCCGATTCCATGGCAATGATCGCGAATGGGATTTTTGCCTCGAACTCCAGTGAACTGTCGGGTTTGGAAGTGCTTCTCGGCGTCTATGCCTTTGCTTTCCAAATCTATTGCGATTTTTCCGGCTACTCATCGATTGCTCAAGGCGTTTCGAAGTGGTTCGGTATCGAGCTCATGGACAATTTCCATACACCTTACTTTGCATCCAATCCCAGTGAATTCTGGCAACGTTGGCACATTAGCCTTTCGCAGTGGCTCCGCGACTATGTCTACATTCCATTGGGAGGTAATCGCGCTGGCAGGATCAGGACTTACTGCAATCTCATGATAACGATGCTATTGGGGGGACTATGGCATGGAGCCAATTGGACGTACGTCGTTTGGGGCGCGTATCACGGCGTCCTGTTATGCCTGTTTCACGCGAGTTCACCAGTACAGGGTTCTGCCAACCGTCCGGTGCGATCCATTTGGAGGCAACGCCTGGCAATGATTGCTTTCTTTCAATCGGTCTGTCTCGGCTGGCTGATTTTTCGTGCAAAATCGCTGGAACAAGTTTTCGCGATGCTGTCCAGTCTAGCATCACCATGGAGCCTTACCACTCTTTCGCAATCGATGATCGGTATCTTACTTTTTTATGTTGCGCCCTTGCTCCTTTTTGAACGTTGGTCAGGCGGATCCTCGCAATCACCAAGGCTACTGCAAATGCACTGGAGCGTTCGAGCGGTAACCTACGCATTGGCGGTGCACCTCATCCTCTTTTTTGCAGCACCGACATCAAGCCAATTCATCTACTTTCAATTCTAAACAACGATTCCAGTGTTCCATCGCAGACACTTATAATGAAACCCACGGCTACCCCAACTCCATCCTCTAGACAACCATGGCTTAGATGGCATCCGCCTACGGAAGCCAAAGTTCTAGGCTTGGTCCTCGGTACCATCCTCGTTTCTGAGCTGGCGATGCGAAGTGTCGAATCGCGTTTGTCACGCGATATCGAGCACCTTCAACAGTTCAAAAAGATCGTAGCCCGTTTGGATTCGCAAAAAAGCCAAAACACGCATACGGTTTTGGTCGTAGGAAATTCATTGGTCCGCGAGGGAATCCAACCGGAAACGTTTCGCAAAACGACGGTCGATCAAATAAGAACACCTGTTGCCATCGAACGACTTCATCCAGATAGTACTGCATTCGCGGAGTGGTATTATGCGATCGACCGATTCGTATTGGCGGAACATCTCTCGCCCAACGCTATCGTTCTTGTCTTTCAAGGTGGACACCTTCGTGACGCTCCAACACATCATGTCAATGAGCTAGGGCGATATTACTGCGGTCCTGAGCAGCTTCCGGATCTCGCTAGGTTTGATCTGCGGACGCTCGAGCCTTGGCTGCAATTTTACGTGTGCAGTGTATCTAGCTCTCTGACCAACCATGAACGCGTCGAACGACGCGTTTTAAATAGTCTCGTACCGAACTACCGTGATGGCATTCAAGAGCTGAACCGACGTTCGCAGCGCCAAATCGCTAAAGCAGACGAAGTCGTTTCGTACCATCGACTTTCCAAGTTGATTCAAATGCTTCAATCAAGACAGATTGCAATCGTTCTGGTTGAAATTCCGATTCAAAATCCAACGCCTATCGATCCGGAACTGGCGCAGTTGGCGATCGAAAAAGACATCCTTCTCGTCAAATCGAGTCAAGTAGCAACGCTAACGCGTGACGACTTTACGGATGGACTCCACATGAACGCCAGCGCAGCGGAACGGTATAGTCAGGAACTTGCAATCGCTATCGATTGGCGCAGGGTTTTCCTCAAGTTATCCCTGCCAACACCAAGCCTAAATTGACGGCGTCTGGATTCACCTGTTCGTTATGAAACTGTTGCTCATCACTTCCACATTCCCTACACCGAGGGCTCCGAACCAAGGAGTATTCAATGGACTGCTTGTCGATGCACTGAGAACGGTTCATTCCGTCCGAGTCATTGCGCCCATTCCGTGGACTACAAAAATCCGGGCGTCGAAAGAAGTGTCGACGGATCCACGCGTCTTGCATCCTACGTTTTACTACCCTCCACGAATCGCGCGATGGACGTATGGTTTTTGTTACTGGAAGAGCATTCAGAGTTCGCTTCGAACGCTTACCAAGGATTACACTCCCGACGCGGTTCTAGGTTACTGGGCACATCCTGATAGCGATGCAGCGATTAGGGCTGCTAGGTCGCTGGGGGTTCCTGCAGTGGTTATGGTCGGTGGCTCTGACGTTCGAATTCTCGCCCAATCGGGAATGCGACGTCGGGCGATTCAAGCCGTTCTACAAAATGCTAACCGCGTAATCGCCTTTAGCCAAGACTTGGCCCGGCATGTTTCTGCACTCGGAGTTCCATTGGATCGCATCGAAGTTGTTTACCGCGGTGTCGATCGCAGCCTATTTTGCAAGGGAGATCGCCTCCAAGCCCGACATGCACTTCACGTCGAACCGGATTCGATCGTCGTGGTTTGGGTTGGCCGGCTGGTGGATGTTAAAAATCCGAGCATGGCGATTCGAGCGGCTGTCCAATGGAAACTGCATTATGGAGCCCGCTTTCGATTGGTCATTGTCGGCGACGGACCGTTGAAATCCGGAATGGAAAGACTTGCCAATCAACTCAATGTATACGAAAGTTGTTCATTTTTTGGTGCGATTCCCCATGCGGAACTCGCAAACTGGTTTCGTGCCGCTAACCTAACAATCCTTACCAGCCACAGCGAAGGCGTTCCCAATGTACTACTCGAATCGGTAGCCTGTGGGACTTCGTTCGTGGCAACCGATGTAGGAGGCGTGAGCGAGATCGCGGACCCGCGCGCCGACAAGCTGGTTCCTGCCGGGGATGATTTGGCACTGCAAGAAGCTGTCATCGCAAAGCTATCCGAACCCACAGTTCATTCGCGTCAGCACTCAACCTACGACGTACACAGTTTCGCAAGTCGTATCACAGAAATACTGAAACGGCTATGAATCACTTGCGGCAATTCCTGATGGTCAGTTATGCTTTCCCGCCCGTGGGGGGCGCGGGAGTCCAACGATCGGTTAAGTTCGTCAAGTACATTAGGCAATTCGGATGGCAACCGACAGTTCTAACCGTGCTCAATCCATCGGTCCCTGTGCTTGACCAAGATCTGTGTCGAGATATTCCATCCGACGTTTCCATTCACCGCGCACGAACGCTTGAACCGGGCTATTCCTTCAAAAAAAACTTGATTCAGGCACCCAACGCGACTCCATCCAGGCTGAAAACACTTCTACGGGGATGGGCGTCGCGATGGCTGCAACCGGACGCCCAAGTCCTTTGGAATCGCAATGCCTACCGAATGGCTTGCGCGGTCCTAAAGCAAAAGTCGTACTCTGCAATCTACGTAAGCGGACCTCCTTTCTCTTCCTTCTTGCTGGGGTGTCAATTAAAGAAACGATTTGGAACTCCCCTCGTTTTGGACTTTCGCGATGAATGGAGCATCAGTGAACAGTACCTGGAGAATCGAAGCCAACCGCGACGTGCCCGCCAAGGGCAGACGCAAATGTTTGAGTCAACCCTGCTTCAAGCAGATGCCGTCGTGGCAACCACCATGGCAAGTGCAGAGGAGCTGACTCGCTGCTGTCAACGTGTCGGTAGCTCCGCATTCGTTCGCTGTATCTACAACGGTTTCGACCCAGACGACCTTCTCCACTTGAATCGCGATTCGGTTCGAACGAAAGCGTATCGACTAGTTTATACCGGAACATTGTGGAAACTGACCGATATCGAGCACTTGGTGCGGGCGGTCCAAAAACTTTCCAATCAATCGCCGCAGGAAGCTAGCAATCTGGAACTCCACTTTGTGGGCCGCCGCACAGGAGAGCAGGAGCGCATCTTGGACAATCTAGCCTCGACTCCCGTTCGATTGCATCGTCATGATTATCTCTCTCATCAGCAGTCACTGCAATTCGCGAGCGAGGCAGATGGCCTTCTGCTTACTCTTGCCGACCAACCGGGTGCCGAGCGAGTTATTCCAGGTAAGTTGTTCGAATATCTGGCGTTAAGGCGCCCCATACTCAGCCTTGTCCCCGACGGTGAAGCTCACAGACTACTCGCGGAGGATCCCATGACGACCAATATCCACCCGACGCAAATCGATGCTATCGTAGCTTGGCTCCGCCAGGCGATCCTTTCGAAGGCGAATTCGGACTTGCCTGCCATACCGGTATCCAAAACGGACCTTTCCAGTTTCAATTGGTGCAATCGTTCCACATTGGCGAGAGACTTGGCGACCGTTTTAAACCGGGCAGCGGATTAGGCGAGCGGCAGTTTGAATTCTACCTATAAACTGAGTGGCACGCTCTGAGGGTAGTCTTCTGTCTGCCGCTTGCCTTAAGACCTGAAACGCCACTTAGATTCGGTCAAGTTCAGGAAAGGTCAGCGGTTCAAGGGAATTGCCATTGCGGTCAACTGTCGGCGGCCGATATGGACTTAGTAGGAGATACAGTTAACATCGAGATTTGCGAAGGAGACGCTAAGTGGGCTGGATACAAGTGCCTTACTGGCTCTCTGTCGCCGCTATAGCGCACGCCTACGTCGTCTACCCCTGGGTTATCCTAAGGTTGGCTCGTCGGGTTTCCAAACCGATTTCTCCGCCATTTCCAACTTCCCTTGCCGCCTGGCCAAAAGTTGCCATCCTCATCGCTGCTTACAACGCGGAGCGAAGCATTCAGGCAAGGATCGCGAATTTGGTCGCTTGCGATTACCCCACCGAACGCATGGCGATCGTCATCGCTTCCGATGGCAGTACGGACGGCACCATTCGCCAAGCCCGGGAATCGGGAGCAGCCAACCTAACTGTTCTCGAATTCAGGGAGAGGCGAGGTAAAGCAGCCACTTTGGTTTCCGCACTAGGTGTGATCGATGCGGATGTCATCCTTTTTACCGACGCGACCTCTCACTTCACTTCCGATGCCATCAAGAACTTGGCACGTCACTTTGCGGACGAGTCGGTTGGGATCGTGAGCGGTCGAGTTTGCATGCTCACGGAATCCGGCCTTAGTGCCGAAGGGCTTTACTGGAGGCTGGAATCCAGGGTGCGACAATCGGAAGCCAGACTAGGAGTCGTAACGGGCGTGAGTGGCGCGATCTATGCCATAAGGCGATCGATGTTTGTCGCACCAGAGTGCCCGACGATCAATGACGATATGGTATTTCCAATTCTAGCAAAACAAAAGCATCGGTGCAGGTTTGTGTTAGATGACGAAGCCGTGGCGGAAGTAGTGGTTTCACAAGGCATGCGTCATGAGTTTCGCCGTCGTCGGCGGATTGGGTTGGGCGTGTTTCAATCGTTGCAGCTTCTTTGGCCAGCGATCATGGTTTCGGATCGATTATCCGCATTCGCGCTCCTATCACACAAGGTATTGCGTTGGACGGTGCCATTGGCGCTGATTCTTGCTTTAGCGAGCAACCTCATGCTCCTAGGTCATGCATTCTACCAAGTTGCGTTTGGAGTCCTATTATTGTCGATATTGGCTGCGATTTTTGGGCTGTTTCGCACCTCTTCTTCGATGAGATGGACTCGCTGGTGCGGAGTTGCCACCAGCTTTTACTCCATGAATCTCGCCCTGCTAATCGGCTTTATCGATTGGCTCTTTTCGTCCAAAAAAGTCGTCTGGGAGCCGACACCGCGTCCGGAGCGGTCAACACTCGTTGTTGCCGCAATTGAGGCTTTGCCTGCCCAGCACCTCAGCCATGGACCTTCGATCTAGGATTTCCATGCGCAAGGTTCGAGGAATGCATTTGTCAACGTTATGCCAAGCCGCATGGGCTGGGCTTCGGGTTATCCCGTCACCTCGCTATGTATTCCTATGTGTGGCAGACCATTTCGAACCCGATTGGCGAGGCGCAACTCGGCCGCGACAGGCGGATCGGGTTCAACGATGGGTGAATGATTATGCCCGACTCTTTTCCGAGTTCCAGGACAGCCGAGGTCGCACCCCGCAACATACTTTTTTCTATCCGATTGAGGTCTACGACGAACCGCATATTGAGCAATTATGCAAGCTTGTTCGCGCTGGCCACGGTGATATTGAAATCCACTTGCATCACGACGACGATTGTTCCTCCAGGCTGACCGATTTGCTGGAACAATACCGACTCGTACTGCATCAACGACATGGTCTTTTGAGCGTAGACTCTCAAGGGCAAATTCGATATGGGTTCATACATGGCAACTGGTCGCTCGACAATTCTCATCCGGACGGGAAATGGTGCGGAGTCAACGACGAACTGACTGTCTTGATGCGAACGGGTTGTTACGCAGACCTGACGATGCCCGCTGCACCACACGCTGCCCAGACGAGAACGATCAACGGAATTTACTATGCAGTCGACGATCCGAAGAGGCCCAAGTCGCACGACCGAGGAATCGCGGCCAAGGTCGGAACGTCGCCCCCCAAGGAAAGCTTGTTGATGATACAAGGCCCTCTTTCCGTGGCGATCGAGGCAGGAAATGGCCTTCCAAAAATTCGACTCGAGAACGGAAACCTTGCAGCGTCACAGCCGCCAACTCCAAAGCGTATTCAACGCTGGATGCAAGCAGGCGTTTCCATAACCGGACGACCCGAGTGGCTCTTCATAAAACTCCACACACACGGAGCTCAGGAGGACAACATGAAGGTGGTTCTAGGAGAACCTATGTGCCAGATGCATCAAGCACTTCTTGAGCTATCCAAGTCCATCGGCTTTCAGTACTTTTACGTCACAGCTCGCGAGCTAGCGCAGTTAGTCCATCAAGCGGAAGCGGGAATGGAAACCGTCGATTTTGACGGATTGGGTTGGTAGTCACCTCGACGCTTGGTCGGCGTTCGTTTCTGTGCGTCGTTTTGGTGGAAGCAAGCTTTCCGACTTGGGTTGTCGGACACCCGACGTAGACGTTGCGACGCTATGCACCGACTCGATTTGGTCATTGATCTCGCGTTGAATTTGCAGTTCCAGGCTATATTCCGATTCGTCGCGTTTCTCGACTCGATGCAACTCAGTTGCCTTAACTTTGTCCGATTGCATTTTCCTTCGGACAACCGAAAAAACCTCGCCACTAACATAGGGAATGGTAAGCAATAGTATTTTAAGATCGTGCGCAAGAGTTGCGGTCTCGATGTAGGCAACGTCCAAGGAAACTTTCCTGGCTACGTCTCCCACACAAGAATCGTACCCTTGTTTGACTTGTGCCAATCCGGTAATACCGGGCCGAACGGCATGTCTTCGATCGTATCCAGGTATGTCTTGATTCAGTTTTACTACGAACTCTGGCCGTTCTGGGCGTGGGCCCACCAGATGCATATGGCCAGCCACAACGTTCAGGACTTGAGGGAGTTCATCCAAATGAGTCGCTCTCAGCCACCTCCCTAGCGTGGTCACGCGCGCATCACTTTGCGTGCTCCAAACGGGGCCGGTTCCTTTCTCAGCGTCGCGCAGCATAGTTCGGAATTTCCATATCAAAAAGTGACGATGATTCTTACCAACACGCACTTGGCGATAAAAGATGGGGCGGCCATCCATTACGAGAATCAACAAAGAGACCAACGCAAGCAGGGGTAAGACAATCACTAGAAGTAAGAATGTCAAACATGTTTCAACCACCGGCTTGATTCGGAAGTATACCGATGGAGTACATGCCTCTACGTCGCCGATCGACGATTCGAGAGAGGTTTTTTCGTGTGGCAAATCAAGACGTGCACTATACAAGGGGAAGCACTTGGAATCGACTAAACTCATTCTTCTTCCTGTTTCGTTGGGTAGGGATGTATTTGTCTTGGATGGGAGGGTTCATGCTGTACACCGAGGGATGACGAAGCTGCATCGAATTGAGTGATTTGCTGTTGCAGATCTTTCACTTGTGCAAGAACTTCTTCTCCCTCGTCGAAGCGTCGAACTTTAGCAAGACGGTCGTCATGAGAATTGAGAACCAGGTTCGTTTCCCCCGTCGAACGGCGCCCGGGTGCCTTGGACACGACGGCTAGGATCTTCGAGCCTGGTAGCTGTAGACGATTTCGAGCTGCATGTAGAGAATCCAAGCGAGTCCTCCCTAGGTCGACGCACAGGACCGTAATATCGACTTTCGAAGCAAGCAGTACAGACTCAGGGTTGGTCAACACCGCCGGTCCTAGAACGACAATGGAGTGGTATCGCTGTTTCACCTCGATCAAGAACTGGGGAAGCGATTGCGATGCAACCCATGTCAGGTTCTCTCGCCCCTCTTCGATTTGCAGGTAGTCAAAGCCGTGTTGTGTGGAGGACCGAATTCGGTTACTCCATCCCGTCGATTTTTCCCCGGAATGGAGACCCGCAAACGACGTTTTGCTTCGAGCCCCTTCGCTGCAATCGCAGTCCACTAGCAGAACGCGTCGGCCAGATGCCACAATCGCTTCTCCCAATTCAACCGACAAACGCCCACGCAATTCGGACTGAGTGGCGCTGGTGACCCAAACGCTTGGCAGGGAACCGTCGGAATTTACCTGCAACAAAAGCTGGGCGGTCAACTCGTTCGCCGCGTAATTGCCATGTGCGAATCCGGACGCTCCAAAGACCTGCATTCCAATGCTTTTCGCCACTTCATCCGGATGGCGAATAAGACTGCAAGACCATTCGAAATAGCCGACTCCGAGGACTGCGACAAGCAATCCAAGGATAGATACAGCGCCGGCCGTTTTCAGTTGCTTGGAACGACTTAACCTGTTCGTTGAACTCGGAAGTGCTAAGGCAGATACGCGTGGTTCCGCACGCTCTTCAATCCGGAGCTCCTGAATTGTCTTCCACAAACTATCGGCAAGTCTTTCTTCGCGTTCAATCTCATGGCGGAGGATCTCCAACTCGACTCCAGTTGGGCCGCTGGTCTCCATGATACTCGACTCCAATTGCGTGGTCGATTCACGCAGATTCTCCATTTCTTGGTCGATCAAAGTCAATTGGTCTACGAATCCTTCGACTTTCAAAGATGGGACCTGTTCTAATGCCATTCTGCTTTGCTTTTTTCCTGTCGGAAACTGTTGCGAAAAGCATCCAGATCTGGTCCGCCGAATGCAGCGAGACGGGCACTCGGTCGGGAACCATTCCATGACCCATCCGAGGATGTCGCAACTGCCATTTTGCACGCAATGGCGTGAATTGGTCGCCATGGATCAAACCTTAGTCACTATTTCCAATCTACATCGCGTCGCCATTCGACCTCCACGTGGGGAGGTTACACTTACGGTGTTAGCTTATTGCTTGTTCTTTTCGAGATCCCTAGTTCTTTGGTCGAAAGACAGCCTCGACGGCACGACAGGAACGGCCGATGTTATCCAGCGTTTCCGCCAGGATCCAATTCGAGGTGGGGATAGAATTCTCTTTCACGACGATGCTGGAATAGCCCATGAAGCGTTATCGACATTGTTGCCAGAATGGAAAAGTCAAGGCTTTCGATTCGATGCCAATCCGTAGTTTCTTCATTCGCGGGCAAGCATTGCGACGGTCCAACACCACCGTGAGACTTCCGAGCAATACCAGTATTCGATCTGCCGTCCACCGTTCATTCTTCCGCTCGCTTTACCCCTCGATCCAGTACATTCTTCGTAATTTGCTGTACGCGGACGTCGGGCCCGTGGGGTCGGCTCCAATGCGACCATGGTAAAGTGTGACCAGGTGGTGACGACAGGCCTTGCACCCAAAAAATGCTCGACGCGTTGAATACCACGTTTCCTTTGGGGCCCTTGTAAACAGTCGCTGTCCATTGTTGCGGCGTTTCGCCCCCTACCCAAGCCTTACCGGCGCCAACAATTTCAAGCCCTGGAATTTCGGCCGGATCGCCGTGATATTCCCAACCAACAAGCCCTGGAATCTTGTCTCCATTCTTCATTCCAGTCCCTTCAAAGATCCAGTGCTTCGAATTCGTGCAAATCCAATCTCCGCCACCATTGACCGGTTCCACATTTCTAGCACCCATCAATAATCCTTCGTCAGGGCCACTTTCGGGAAACGGACCATGGTCCTTGATCCTGTCTCGCACCACTTGCCTATCCCCTCCATAAGGTCCGCCGCGAAACAGGATTCGGTTTGGGCGATTATCAAAACCAGGGCGCATCGGTGTGACCCAGCAAACGCTGTTACCGGACAGAAACATCAAATTGACCCCGCTGTCACGCATCTTTTCGACGCTGCGAAACTGACGAATATCCCAATATTCGTCATGTCCCACGCTGATGAACATCCGACTCTTCAGACCGCGATCCGGCGTCAGCATATCGCTGTTGCATACATACGATACGTCGTAGCCTTGCTGTTCGAGCCAATAGGCCAACGGAAATTCAAGTGGCAAATACTCCCCAGCCCCGACGGTCAACGGATCGTTCACCACGCTTTCAAATTGCGCCTCGCGGCCATAAGGTCGATCGAAACTCACATCCGCCCAAGGGCCTTGGTTCCCCTTTGGGTGCGTGTAAACCGAATAGTGACTTGGCCAACGATTGTAGACTTGCCAAGTATTGTCGGAACACTGAAACAGAACATCACATGGGCGATTATCCGTCACCACGAAGATAACGTAACTCTGCCAGTAGGGCTCGGAATCGGATTCAGGAATCGTTGTCATCCGACCAAGATAAACCCCACTCAACCAATCGTTGGGAAGTGTCAAACTGTGGGTCGTCGACCACTGGCATTCGTGCAAATCTTTCTCGCCAGGTGCAGGAGTCGCTTGGGTCGTACCCTCCAGTGGCCCGATGGTCTTCATCAATCGCGCGCCGGCCCCGTGATAGTATCCGGTGCGGAAAATTTCCAAGTTGAATGAGCGTGGCGGATTTGCGGACACTTTGAAGTCAATCGTCTCTCCCGCTTGAACACTCTGTCGCGAACAGTATGCCTCGATCCACGGCGATCGATACTTATCTCGATCCACACGGACTCGGGTAAGCTGCCAATCGGTCGACCCAGGCAACGCATTTTCAGCGATGATCAGATTGGTGTTTGGCGCTGCATCGAACGCCAATAGCGAGTTGGACGTAAAACCAACGACCGCCATAATTAGAGCAAAACAAACACGCATCGGATCACTCCGTACTTGGGAACGACAAACATCGCAGTTTCTACCGTTGTTATTCTAGCCTGAGTCAAGGACAATGATGAACCCTGGGGCTCCAATAAAAACGACACACAACAATTTGGAGTACTGGGATTCATCCCAGCTTTAAAATTAGTACTCAAAACCTCCTCGAAAGAAAGTCGATGTCAAATCCTTTGCTTATTGCAACGAAGACATACCGTGTCGCATTCATCCTTGCGTTTCTTTCCGCAACTTCGAGTTTGATTGCGCAAGCACCCGTTAAAGAAGGTACGCAGAAAGAACTGTCCAATCCACAAAATACGTCCGAGCGCCTTCGAGAAATCGTTTTGCATCTCAGCCAGACGATTGGCGAAAGGAATTTAACGAAGCCAAAAAGGCTAAGTGAAACGGCCGATTACATTCAAAAGTCTTTGGAAACTTAAGGGTATTCAATCGAGCGACAACCATTTCAAGTATCCGGCTACGAATGCCATAACTTGATAGCGGAGGTTGTTGGCAACGACAAACCCAAAGAAATCATCCTCGTCGGTGCTCACTACGATAGTTCGAGAGGCACTCCAGGGGCCAACGATAACGGATCCGGATTGGCCGCACTCATGGTGATCGCGCAGCAGATGCGAGGCAAGCAATTTCCGCGAACGATTCGATTTGTGGCTTTCTCCAACGAAGAGCCCCCCTACTTCCAGCGCGACGGGCAAATGGGATCCTTGGTCTATGCCAAAGCTTGTCGTCAACGCCGTGATGATCTCAAGTTGGTCTTGAGTTTGGAGACGATGGGGTACTTTACGGACGCACCGGAAAGCCAAAAATATCCTCCTTTGTTGGCAGCAATGTATCCTAGCACCGGGAACTTTATTGGGTTTGTGTCCGATATCAAATCGAGACCGCAATTGACGGCCGCGGTCAAGTGTTTTCGAAAGCACTGTACCGTGGATGCGCAAAGCGCTTCGTTGCCAGGCGAACTGCAAGGCGTAGGCTGGTCGGACCACTGGTCGTTTTGGCAGGAGGGATACATGGGCCTCATGGTTACCGATACCGCCCTTTTTCGATATCCGCACTACCATGAGCCAACCGATACCGTCGACAAAATTGAGTTTGTGCGCTACGCTCAAGTCGTGGACGGGCTAGCAAAAATGATTGCGGATTTCGCGAACGTTCAGGAGTGAACGACAATGTTTTAGGCCATGTTGCTATTTCTTTGCCTTGAGCAATTTCAGATGAATCTTTGCGACGTCGGCCATGTAGCTATCGACTTGCTGTTCTAGGCACTTCTCAAGCCACTGCTTTGCTTTTTCCATGTCCTTGAGGGCATCGTAATAGAGTCCTATATACAGATAGCCATAGAATCGAGAAAGCTTTTGGCCGTTAGCGCCTGTACCCCCTTTTTCACAAGCGGCAATCACATCGTCAGGGGTTAGTTTGCCTTGGATTAATTTTTGGACCTGCATCAAAGGTACTCGGCTATCGAATCCAGCCAGCAAAACATCTTTCTGTGCCGCTTCTAATCCGTTTAACCGTACGTTGCAGAGGAAATGCCAAAACGCATTTTCGACGTCGTTCGGATTCACTTCGCGATGGACCGCAAATTGCTCAAGACCCTCCTTGTACTTTTCTGCATAATAAAGTGCTATGCCACGCTGCCATAGATAGGGCTTGCTTTCCGGACTCAACTCGATGCACTTGTCAAAATCGACGATGGACTCGGCTATTTTGCCGCTTCGAAAATTCAAGGAACCCCGGATGCTAAGCAGCTGTGAGTTGTCTGGCCGGCTCTTGATTGCAACGTCTATTTCACGTAGGGCTTCGTCTGCTTTGCCCTCCTGCAAAGCCTTTTCGACGCGTTGATGCCATCCCTCCAGCGTCTTCGGAGTTGCCGTGTCTTTTGTAGAATCCTGTGCTTGACATCCGCCACCAAAAAACGTCAGAAAGAACGTCAAACTCAACACACCCACGATTGCCGGGAAGCAACTTTTAGGCTCGTTTGGGAAAAAACGGTTTGCACGCTTAAAGTTGGACACAGGTCGGCCCCATCTGTTGCATAAACGAAATCACGGTAAATTGGACTTTGAACCAGTATACGTCCTTGCTCACCGACTTGCACCGTCAATCATGCCACAATCCATTCTCATCAAAAACGTCACTGCAATCCTGCCCGGTGGACGTGCCTTGACCAACTTGCTCATTGAGGGGGGGCTCATTGTTAGTGTGGATGCTGCGTCGACAACCACGGCCGAGGAAGTAATCGACGCGACCGGACTGGTTCTCTTCCCTGGTCTCATCGATGACCAAGTGCACTTTCGTGACCCCGGACTAACTCACAAGGAAGACCTGGTTACAGCCTCTCGGGCTTGTGCAGCAGGCGGCGTTACCTCGTTTTTAGAAATGCCCAACACCAAACCTGCGGCAATCAACCAGTCCCTCATTGAGGATAAGTACCGCTTGGCCGCTGACAAATCGATCGTCAACTTTGGATTCTATATCGGAGCCACGACAACAAATTTGGAATCGCTGGTTGACGCAACGGGCGTGCCAGGCATTAAGATCTTTATTGGCTCCAGCACCGGTGAGCTACTGGTGGACGATCAAGAAGCCCTGGAGAGAATCTTTGCCGAAACGAAACTTCCTATCTGTGCCCACTGCGAGGATGAAACCACCTTTCGCCAAAATCAAGCTAGGCTAGGAAGCAACCTCAATATTTCAGACCATTCCAAAGTTCGCGATGAGGCCGCAGCGGTTATCGCGACTCGCCGAGCGATTGATCTTGCGAAACGTCACCAACATCGCTTTCACGTCCTGCATGTCAGCACCGCGGCGGAGATCCCCCTCATTACCGACCATGCAGACCTCATTACCGCGGAGCTATGTCCCCACCACTGGCATTTCAATGTGGACGACTACGCTAGGCTCGGCACGCTTATTCAAATGAATCCGTCGATCAAAACGCGAGAGGACAATACCAAGCTCTGGCAAGCGTTATTGGATGGAGAGATTCAAGTTGTTGCGACAGACCATGCGCCGCACACCCTGGAAGAAAAAAATCAGCCTTACCCCAAGTCGCCCAGCGGTTTACCGGCAGTAGAAAATTACTTTGCGTTGCTCTTGGAGCGAGCCGCCCGGGGCGAGTGCACTTGGGAGCAGATTGCAAGTTGGACAAGTGACGCACCTGCCCGTGTTTGGAGTATCGTTGGCAAGGGGCGTATCGAGGTTGGCTACGATGCTGACCTAGTGTTGGTCGATCCGAATCAATCCCGCACGATCGAAAACTCGGAGCAATTCACCAAGAGTAAATGGTCTCCATGGGCAGGTGAAACACTTCGAGGCTGGCCAACACAAGTTTTCGTAGGTGGTCGGACGGTCTATTTCGATGGCAAGATCGTAACGGAGCAAACGGCAGTCCGATTGCAGTTCGATCACGCCCTCGGTGGATTTTGGAAAACACCGAATGGAGTTGGACCGCGGCCCACGTAGATCCGTCGCTCCGCCGACGGATGTCCTGTTTCGCAAAGCGGATTGCATGATTCACCCCAGAAGACGATTCGAAGCAGCGAAAGCGAGCAGGTGTACAATGGTATTCTCCTCCTCCTCGAACAAAAGTCTTTTTAGCCACTCGCGCAGCGATCCAATATGAAAATCATCACTGAATATGACGTCCAAGATTGGTACACTGCTGGTAACGACCTGGCTGCAAGCTTAAAGTCGATCGGCCTGCAGACCGATGACTTGTCCTTGCCCGAGATGCCCTATCATTTGCAAGTTGCCATCGCCGCGTTGGCCAAAGCAGATCCAACGGCTGCTATTCCAATCGAACGCTTTTCCTCCATTTCCTTCTTCTCGCTTTGCAAGGGATTGTTCCTACCTCTTAGCGGATTGGCGGATCAAAGAGCCACGGAGATATTTGGCTTTGCATGCCAATCGAAATCGGTCGCTTCAACGCAAGCCTCCATCCAACTCGTTGAAACTTTATTGAATACCGAGATCGGTTTGAGTTTTTGCCAAAAGATCGCCTGCCTGTTGGGGGACCCGTTCGAAGGGCGTCGCAGTATGTTTCGTCGCGATTCACTTCTGCGATTGCTCCAATCGGTATCGCTGCAAGCACGCTCCGATCTTCTCGACGAGTTAACGCATGTCGGTGATATTGCTATCGTCTTCGCCAAACATGCCAACCTGGTAAAGCAGGAGGATCCGCTCACGGCAGCGGAGGTACTTGCGGCATTGCGAACGATGCCCGATTTGTCCACAACCAATCGGTACGAACTGCTCCGTTCTCTGCTATCGCGATGTGGTCGGATGGAAGCCTATTATTTGGTCAAACTCGTACTGAGATCGGCGGGCTTTGGTTTTGAATACCAAGGCCAATTGCTGGCAGCCGCCATTGCCAAACAGTTCAACGTCACAACCGAATCGGTCGAGCATGCGATCGCATTGACCGACCCGATCAACGTGGCCAGAGTGTTGAGCGAACACGGCCCAGAAGGCTTACGTGCGATCCAACTCAAGCCGCTTTCTCCTGTCCGCCCGGCCCTCGCATCGGTGGGTGGCGAGCAAATCACCAAATACCCTGTCTGGGTCGAGCGAAAATACGACGGTATTCGATTGCTATTGCACAAAGCCTCGGATGTCACTGGTTCAACCCTTTGCGGGGCGTACACACGCAATCGAAAGGATTGGCTTGAACTGATTCCAGGTTTGGACCGGACGATAGCCATGTTCCCGGCTACCAACGCCATTGTAGACGGGGAACTCGTCGGGACTATTTTGGATATGGATGGGCCGCGGCCTGCCTCGGTGTACGAAGTCTTTGCCATGTTACAGGGAGAACCCGTCCGTCCGGTGACCTTAAAGTTCGCGGCCTTCGATTTGCTTTATATGAACAACGTCGATCTAACGCGTCAACCGTTGCACCAACGCCGCGCAGCGTTGTCATCGCTTTTGAGTCCGTTGCTACAACAAGCGACTCCCTTGCCGCTCTTGTTTGCGGAAGGCCAACTGGCGAACAACAAAGAGGACGTCAACCGATTCTTTCATCACTTCCGGGCACAAGGCTACGAAGGGATCATTGCCAAGGACCTGCTCGGTGCATATCACGTTGCGATGCGAGATCCGAGTTGGATCAAACGCAAGCCTGAGATCACGTTGGACTTGGTGATTACTGGGGGTACGATGGCGGTAACGAGCAAAGAATCGGCGGGGATGTTTGGCTCGTACGTTATCTCGTCAAGAAGTCTTGCCGCTGGGGCCGCACCCTTTGAAATGGTTGGCGACGTCGCAGGCTTGGATGTCGTGCGAGACCGTCAGATTCAGAACGATGTGATGCAGCGAGGTTTGTTGACTGGTCGCAAGTTTGAACGGCAGAGCGCCAGCGGCACGCGGCCAGGCTGGGAATTTCTTCCACAGATCGTAGTGACGGTTAAATTCGAAGGAATCATTCGCGAGAATGGCACAGGCAAGCTCAGTCTGCGCGACCCCAAGATCGCCATGATCCGAGCAGACAAAACAGCCAACGAGGCGGACACGACTCAAGCGATTGAAGAACTCTACTTGAACCAGAGTCTGTCCTAGCTTTACGATTGTCTCCCACGTGGTGCGTTGAAAATATCGGATTCGGAGTGGGACGTTATGGAACCGATCTGGACGGCGGGTGCGGGCACGGCGGCAGGGCAAATCCAACGATCCCAAAATTGCGATATTCGCGAATCCAATCCAGTTTTCATTCAGGGAATCGAGAACGCACTTGGGATTCGAGGTAGGGTCCTACGCAGCGCTTGAATCACGTCGGACTCTCGCGGATTGATTTTGCCAACCACCCCTTAGATCGTTGCTTCTGCAGTCGCGACGCGTCGGGTTACCATTTTGAAAGCTGATTGAAAAATAATGAACGCCGACTCTAAAGAAGCCGCGGCGAACCGGTCAAGTACGATCAGAAAGACGGAACACGGGAATCACTCTTGGCGGCGCTCGATGTTTCGGTAAATTTTCCCAAATGCGAGAACAGGGCGTGCAGGCGATTGGCGGGCACTATCGCGTTGAGAAAGTATCTAAATCAACGCGAATTAGCGCTAGAGCGGCGTACCGCGCACTAAAAATCTTTTTTTGTTTGTAAGAAGTAGCCGCACGAGGCGTCTTAAGCGGGCTTGGGGCAAGAGACCTAGGGTTGCTCTTCCAGCTCGCAAGAATGGTTTTCTTTGATTTAGTAGAAGTCCTCTGAGGCAGTTGAGGAGTTGGTTTCGATGGGAGAAGGGAACGACTCGGACTCGTTGAAAGACGAAGACTGGCCGGGGCGCCTCAGAGAAGGTGCTGAAGATCGCGACATAGCGATTGAGAAGCTTCGTCGCTATTTGTTGCGCGGGCTCACCCGTTCGCTAACGCATCGATACGGTGGCAAAATTCAAGTGGAGGATGTGGCTCAGGTCGCACTGATGAAAATTTTGGGAGCCCTGGGAACATTTCAGGGAAAAAGCCGCTTCACCACGTGGGCGATGTCGATCGCAATTAGAATTGGCATCAGCGAATTGAGGCGGCATTACTATAGAGACGTATCGCTCGACCAATCAAGCGAAGGCGGAAACATACGATTTGATGTTGAGGATTCGGCGATGCACTCGGCTGAACAAGCGGCTCAAAAACAATCAATGTTCACCCTTCTCCAAAAGTTGATCGATGAATGCTTGAGTGAAAAACAGAAAATTGCGATCCGAGGATCGCTAAATGGATTACCGATAGAGGAAATCGCTGTCCGTCTCGACAGCAACCGAAATGCCGTTTACAAGCTCGTTCATGATGCTCGCTTGCGCTTGCGTCAAGGGTTCGAGGCAAACGGTTTTTATGCAGAAGACTTTGCTTCAACGCTACTTTAGGGAGTCGGACAATGGCAATCACTTACACGCAAGCCGTGCGGATGCTTACATCCATCTCAAAAACAGTACCGGACCAGTTGGATTGCGAAGGTTGCTTTGAGTTGTTGTGCGAGTTTGCAGACCGCGAAATGCAAGGGGAAGAACTATCTGACTCTCTCAAATTGGTTGTAACGCACCTTTCTCAATGCCCCTGCTGTGCATACGAGTATGAGACGCTCGTTGAGGCGATTCGCGCTGCTGATGAACTTGGTCCGAACGGTTAGCATTTTCTCCAGAAGGAGACAAATAATCGAGTTAGCTCTGAGAATGGGCGTTTTTTCGGAGAGACGATTGCATGAGTGAAATCCCAAAAATCCAACTGAATGAAGTGACACCGCCATCGGTTTACTTCAATCGGCGGAGTTTTATGAGAGCAGGCGCTGTGGTTGGCACATCGCTCGGAACGGCAGCCACCTACCGATGGTTTAATCCTATCGCCCGGATGGAGTCTAATAAGGCAACTGAGTTAAATATTGTCCGTGAGGAGCTTTCGGCAGAGGAGCTTCTGGGGCGTGGCTGGCGGGTTAACGAAACGTCAACTACAGAGCGAAACATTCTAAACTACAACAACTTCTACGAGTTTACTACTCAGAAGGAAGGGGTCGCAGTAGCCGCGGCGAATTTCAAGACGGACAACTGGACTTTGACAATTGACGGTTTGGTACAAAAGCCCCGAACTTTTACCATCGATGAGCTTCACGCGCTTATTCCGCCACAGGAACGCATTTATCGAATGCGTTGTGTTGAAGCTTGGTCAATGGTCATCCCGTGGGCAGGCGTTCCGCTGAGCCAGTTGATTGATCTGGTCGAGCCGATGGCAAACGCCAAATACCTTTCCTTTGAAACATTACTTGATCCAAGCCGAATGCCCGGTCAGCGGTCGAGTGTTCTTGAATGGCCCTACACAGAAGGCTTGCGAATGGATGAGGCAATGAATCCGTTGACCCTGCTTGCAACAGGCTTGTATGGAAAAGCTTTGCCGCCCCAAGATGGAGCGCCTATTCGGTTGGTGGTCCCCTGGAAGTATGGCTTCAAAGGAATCAAATCGATTGTCAAAATCTCATTCTTGTCCGATCAACCACCAACGAGCTGGGGTCGGTTTGCACCGTCCGAGTATGGGTTCTACGCGAATGTCAATCCTAAGGTGGACCACCCGCGTTGGAGTCAAGCGGATGAGCAGAGGATTGGAGAATCTGGGCGTCGGAAGACGTTGATGTTCAACGGCTATGAAGAGCAAGTTGCTGGCCTTTACGCGTCGATGGATTTGCGAAAGTTTTACTAGAGCGGCAGAAATGAATCAGTTGCAGTTTTTAAGATCGCTAATCGTTTTCAACGGTATCGTACCATTGCTCGTATTGGGCTGGGATGCGTATCGAGGTCAGTTGGGTGCGAACTCGGTCAACTACGCGTTGCATGTTACAGGTATATTGTCGCTGATTTTTCTCGTTTCGTCTTTAGTCATGACTCCATTGCGTTGGCTTTCGGGTTGGTCGGGCTGGATCGCTTTCCGTCGGGCATTAGGGCTTTACGGTTTCGTTTATGCTGTCCTTCATTTTACGATTTACGTTGGCCTAGACAGGCAATTAAACATTGCGAGCACATTGAGCGAATTGTGGTCTCGTCGCTTTTTGCAGGTTGGAATCGCGGCAGTTTTTTTGATGGTTCCATTAGCCTTGACGTCAACCAACGCCATGCTTCTGCGACTCGGCACAAAGAAATGGAAGCTGCTGCATCGATCGGCATACCTGGTTGCGATTCTCGGAGTGGTCCACTACTACATGTTGGTCAAATCGGACATACGACAGCCAGTCGCATTCGCTGCCGTCTTGGCAGCTCTCCTCGGAACAAGAGCCGTGCATCACTACTATGCGCTTCGCAAAACCGCTCACAAAGCTACTCAATCGGCTAGTATTTCAAAGTCGAACCAGATTGCGAAGAGTCGCAAATACTGGAAAGGAGAGTTAACGGTAATTGGCTTGTTCCAGGAAACGCCTGACGTAAAGACGTTTCGGCTGGCGTCCAAGGACGGTGGCCTGTTACCTTTCGATTACGTGCCGGGCCAGTACATGAATCTGCAGTTAAGCATCGAGGGAAGAACGGTGAACCGTTCGTACACGATCGCGTCCTCGCCGACGCGCAGCGATGCCTGTGAGCTATCGATCAAGCGAGAAGCGAACGGGTTTGTGTCACGGTTCCTTCACGATACGATTCGCGTGGGTGACACGATCAAAATCGGCGCCCCTGCCGGCAAGTTTGTCTTTACCGGCTCCGATTCAAATGAGGTCCTACTGATCGCTGGTGGAGTCGGAATTACGCCGCTCATGTCGATCGCACGTTACTTGACCGATCGCTCCTGGAACGGCGAAATCTACTTTCTGATTGTGGCAAAATCGGAATCGGATCGGATCTTTCGTGACGAGCTCGCGCTGTTGCAGGCTCGCTTTCCAAAACTCCATGTGTGCACGACATTGACAAGAGTTGATTCAACAAGTGATTGGAATGGCGAACGTGGACGAGCGACGGCCGAACTCCTGCGAAAATTTGTACCAAACCACAATGGCATGCCAGTATATCTATGCGGCCCGGATGCGATGATGGCATCGACCAAGCAATTGCTGTTGAGTGTTGGCGTGTCCGAAACTTCGATTCATCTCGAAGCATTTGTTTCACCCGGCGTTGGCAATGCGTCCGCAGTTGACGTGGCCGAACAAGTGAACGCTTTGTACGCAACCGAGGCGAACAGTGATTTCCAGTCAGGAGAGTCCAAGCGAGTTGCTTTTAGCAAATCCAAGGACGATTGCGAAGTCACCAGCGACATGTCGATTCTCGAAGCCGCAGAACAATTGTCGATCGAGCTTCCGTTTGAGTGCAGGTCTGGAATCTGTGGCCAATGCAAGGTTCGTCTGCTGTCAGGGAATGTAAACATGGAAACGCAGGATGCGCTAAGTCCATCGGAACGCAAACTAGGATTGATACTTGCTTGCCAAGCCCATCCGACCACGGATGTAGTCATTGAAGCGTAAAGCTTAAGTGCAATTGACGGTAGTATTTTGACGCGATTGGCTGCGGCCAGTTGTTCTTTCATAGCCTGTTTGAATTGGAGAAGAGTATGTTTAAGAAGATCGTTTGCTTTTTTGTGGTGTTGGGCCTTGTTGCTGCTTCGAGTGTAAGCTTGATAGCGGAGAATCCTAAGACTTTTACTGTGAAGTCTGCATTAGACGACACAAAGTTTGATCTTGCGGAGAACCGCGGCAAGACAGTTGTGTTGCACTTCTTACTCAAAACGGAGTGCCCTTATTGTTTGCGATACACTCGCGAATACGCGCTAATGGCCGCGAAAACTCCTGACGTGATTCACGTCTTTTTGAAACCGGATAGCGAGGCTGATATCAAGACTTGGGTCAGTCATTTGGACCCACAAGGAATCAAAGCATTGCCTACGATTTACCGCGATGCAGATGCAAAGCTAGCGACTCAGTTCGGAATTCCAGACGGTTACAAGTTCCACGGTCAATCCATACACTACCCGGCTTTGGTTGCCTTAGATGGCAATGGAAAAGAGCTCTTTCGCTACGTTGGCAAGAGCAACGGAGATCGAATGTCGATAACGGACTTCACAAAGAAATTGGGGGCTTCGTCGGCCAAGGATGCAAAGTTCCCTGCAAAATAGTCGGCACTAGTGCAATAACTCGAATAGAATTCTTGGGGGACGAAGCTTTTTGGGGGATAGTTGCATCTCGGATTTGAAATTCTTTTTTTTAACACAAATCCCGTTGCTTTTATCGGCTAGTTCGAGGACTGTTCTATCACAGTGAATTGGCTTCCCCTCTCTACACGTAAACATTCGCCGAACCGGTGGTAGCCACAGTCGCCAGACTGTGGGAAGCCCGGCAATTCGGCCTGACCCACGCTTTGGCAAGCGTGGCTACCATACATTCGGCGAATGTTTATCTCTACAATGATCTGTATTCCTATAATTCAACATCACACGAGCTGAATTCGAGAAGCTTTTATGGTACGGAGATGACGAGATTGCCACATTTTTTCAGAAAATTACTAAATCGTTCGGTTTGAACTGGCGATAGTCGCCCACTGGGTTCCCTGGCCGCGAGACAAACTTGCTATGCTGAATGATTAAAAGAGTTTTCGAATATTCAAAGGAGCTCGCTATGAACAAAGGCTTTCCCCGACGTCGCTTTATTATTGGCACCTCGGCCCTAACCACGGCGTGTGCAGCGGGGGCTGGGAAATGGCTTGAAGCCTTACCTCCAAGCCCGATCCCGCTAGCACCGAGCGCGCCCGTTGTCTTTTCCCCTGACATCGAGCCATGGGTTCGTATGATCGAGGAGACGGATCGCCAAAAACTGATCGAAAAACTTGCAGTAGAGATTCGCGGTGGGCGTTTAGGCTACCAGCAGTTTTTGAGCGCGCTGTTTCTTGCCGGAATTCGAAACGTTCAGCCTCGCCCTAACGTTGGCTTTAAGTTTCACGCGGTGTTAGTGGTCAATTCGGCGCGTCTAGCCAGCCTCGCTTCGGCAGATCGGGAACGCTGGCTGCCACTCTTGTGGGCTGCGGACACCTTCAAGGTGAGTCAGCAAAAGGACGTATCCGAGGGGGATTGGACGATGCCCACTGTTGCAGAAAATCAGATGCCGGAATCGCATTTGGCGGAGAGGGCCTTTCGACAAGCCATGGATAGTTGGGATGAAGAAGCAGCCGACGCATCGATAGCTGCTTGGTCACGGACCGCCTCGGAATCGGAACTCTTTGAGACGATGGCATATTACGGCTCCCGTGACCTGCGCGATATTGGCCACAAGGCTATCTATGTTGCCAACGCCTTCCGAACCTTGGGCGCGATGAGTTGGGAACATGCCGAACCGATCATGCGCAGCCTCGCGTTTGCACTTCTCTGCCGTAGCAACGATCCAAATCCCAGCCAAAGCGATTTGGAACCGGACCGGGCCATCAAGCGCAACAAGGCTCGAATTGCTAAGATGCGAAAAGATTGGCTCTTTGGCAAGGCCGATCCGTTGGCAACAACGAAACTAATTGAGTCGTTTCACAATACAACTTCTGAGGATGCGGCCAGCTTGGTGGCCGAGATGCTTCAATCGGGAGTTAGTCCTCAGTCGATTTGGGACGCTCTGTTTGTCAGCGCAGGGGAACTGCTCATGCGGCAACCTGGAATCGTTGCGCTGCATGCGGTCACCACCACCAACGCTTTGGCGTATACGTTTCGAAGAGTTGCGTCGCCAGACCTTCGGCTCCAAGTGCTTCTACAAAACGCATCTTACTTGGGGATGTTCTGCCAACGTGTCCAATCGGGCAAGCATCGACCTGACAAGGTCGGCGATTTCAACGCGATAGCTTTACCTGAAGATAGCGATGCCGCATTAACACAAGTGGTTCAGTCTATTGCCAAGGACAACGACCTGTCCGCACGAAGCCTAGTGGGGCTCCTGGAACGGGATCCGAACATGGCGAGGCCGTTCATCGATCGCGCCCGGCAGTTGGTGTTCTTGAAGGGAACCGATTCGCATGACTACAAGTTCAGTTCGGCGATTATGGAAGACTATTTTCAATTGTCGCCTGCCCTGCGTCCGAGGTATTTGGCGATGTCGGTTTTCAAACTCAATGGCCCATCCCAACCGGATACGCCACTTATGCCTCGCCTCCGGGCTTGCTTGGAATCGTAGCTGCTGTTGATCTGTGTTTCACGGCAATACCGTTCAATGAAGCCCAATTTCGCAAGAATTTTGTTTAACCGTTAGCCGTAGCCGTACGTCAATGGTATCGAGTACGCCTTCGGCTGACTGTTAAACAGCGGTAAGCACCTTGGTTGCTACCTGGTTGGTGTTTTTCCCTTTACTAGGGAGATGACACCTACCACCAAAAACTCTGCCAATAAGTTTGCGATACGGAACGCGATAGCGGCAAAGAGTGCAACTGGTTGTGGGACGATGCTGCTGAGTAGCCAAGTGATGACAAGCTCACGGACGACGGCTCCGCCAGGCAACATGGATGCAAATCCAACTGCGGAACCAAGAGACACAGCCGCGACACAGGCTGCCCAGGCTTGGAATGTCCATAGGCCAGGCGTGGATTGAATTCCCGAAAGCACGAGCCAGCCGGCGGTTCCATGGAGTATCCAACCTAAAGCCATCCAGGCACAGGTTCGAAGCATCATTCGCCAGGTAAATGCTGCGCTAACCGAACGCGGCATTTTTCCGATCTTGCTCTTGGCCAAGATGGCTAGCAACGCTCGAAACGTGTGCGGCAAAAGGAGCAGCAGCGAGCATGGAATACAGATGGCCGCTCCGAGGATGATCCAACGGGGTGGGAATTCCGGTGCAAAAAAAATGAAGATGCAGCCTACAATCGCACCGATGGCGACACTGGTCAACGTTTCCACAAAGATACTGACGATGGTGGGTTTGATTTCGATGCCAAGAGGCGCGAGCCGTCCGACTCGCAAGACGATGGCCATGGCTTTGCCGGGAACGTATTTTCCGAGGTGCCCGATGAAATAGGCGTGCAAGCCTACCCAAAACGGCACGCTTTGGCCGAAGGCTCTCAAGGTTTGCAGCCATGCGGCGGCGGCTGGCATCATTCCGAGAGTGTAGACAAAGACTCCAGCCAAAAACCATCGCCAATCCATCAAGGAAAAATCGAGATGTTCTCTATGTTCAAGTACGTCCAAATAGGCCTTTCGGATGGTCAATACCAAAAACGCAAACACAATCAAGGCAATGACCCATTTCAGGATGGGCTTGGATCGTGTGAGCCAGTTCGAATCGTTTTTTGGTTTGTCGGTGGAACGGGTAGGAACGGACGTCGCTTCCGGATTGGCCGGGGGTTGCATCATGAGCACATTTCGGTGGACGAACTTAGAAATCGTGGCAGGGTAGAGCTGATTGCTGTTTTACGATAAAATCAAAGGGGAAATCCTGGCATAGATAGCTTGTTTGTCCAGGTCTGTACGAGGGTTGTTCGCTTTCATTTAGCTTCTTTTACCAAAAAACCACCTCGATGGCTCGATATATTTCCTTTGCAGTGTTGCTGGCCATCATCATCGTCATCGGTGCGCTGTTCTACAAAGTCATGGTGGGCTTTTTTGTTCCCGTGTTCTTGGCGGCTGTGTTGGTCGTTGTTTTCAGGCCGTTGCACCGTTGGGTAAGAGCCAAAGTGGGAGACCGTGAGCATTTAGCCGCGGGTGCAACGACGACCTTGATTGTCTTGATCGTTCTCATTCCGACAGCATTGGTATTGTCGATGGCGGCAATTCAAGGCGCCAGTTTGTATAGAAACTTCAATGCATCCAGTATCAAACTGGGGCTTGCTCGACTTCGGTCCAACAACTTGTTTAATCTTGATTTCCCCTTCGCAAATCAAGTGCAAGCGATTCAGAAGAAAGTGGATGACATCCAGTTTCAGGTGGCACAGGCTCGAAGTTACCAAGAGTTGGTCAGCGACAAAGGACTATTAAAGAGCGACGTGACGGAGATTCGTGTTCTGATGGACCAACTCGTTCCGCGATTGGTCGACTCTACACGAATTGATTTGGCGAACAGAATTTCCCGTCTACGAGACAAGACTTCCGCGCGTACCCGACATTCCGTTTCGTTTGAGAATGAGATGGAAGGGTTTTTTGCCCAGACGGGTGACGATCTAAAGGGGCTCTTCGTTTTGCAAGAGCAAGAATCGGAGGACGACTTCCGAATCGAAAAGGATCGAGTTCGATCCAATTTAGGACCGCAGTTGAATGAGCTGAGCCAAAAAGAATGGGGGATGGCTGTCGAAGCTCGGAGTTCGCTGATCGAAATGGGACTTGGGTGGAAAAAGGAAGTCGTTGAAATGAACGATTGCTTAAATGCTTTCGAGCCAAACGAGGACACGACCATGGCCCAGCTCCAACGGGCTGTAGCAGAATTGGTGACGCAATGGCAGCACGCGCGTGAGACGATTTCGGGTGGTCCGTGGAAAGGAGCGCTCATGGATCTTGTCAATCCTACCGACGAAGATGTTGACGCGCTCAACTCTGGTTTCTTTGCCTACATTCGGCCGAGATTATTAACATTCACTGGAGACTCCGCGGCGTTTTTGCTGCGGTTCATTATCAGCAGCAGTATTCTGCTTGTGTCCCTCTATTTCTTTTTATATGACGGACCGGGTATGGTTCGCACGATGATGGAGTTGAGCCCGCTCGATGACCGTTACGAGCTTGAGTTGCTTGCGCAGTTTGACCGAATTTCGCGGGCGATTGTTTTGGCCACTGTATTGTCCGCTTTGTTGCAGGGGCTGGTCGCAGGGATTGGATATTATTTCGCAGGCATGCCTTCGTTGATCCTTTTGACGGCGCTCACGGCAACCTGCGCCCTAGTACCTTTCGTGGGACCGGCCATTGTTTGGGTACCCGTTTGTATGTATCTGGCTATTTATGAGGAAAACCTGATTGCCGCTGGGTTGCTTGCACTTTGGGGAATGTTAGTGGTTGGGACAGTAGATAACTTGGTCAAGGTGTTTGTATTGCATGGCCAGAGTCAACTGCACCCATTGCTTGCGTTGCTGAGTGTGTTGGGGGGAATTCAGTCATTGGGGCCGATTGGGATTCTGGTTGGACCGATGGTGGTCGTTTTGTTGCAAACGCTGTTGGGGATATTGAGAACCGAACTCACGCATTTCAAAAAGGCCGAGGATCAAGCAATCGATGCGGGCGTTCCGTCCAAGGAAACAAAATCACTCAGTGGACTCATTCGCAAAGTGAAAAGGTCGGCGGGTAACAGCGAGCCCACCGCGGTCGCGATAGAAGCCAAAGTCCCTGATTTGCCCTCGATAGAATAGCGCCATCGAAATCTCCGTTCATTCAGAGCCACCAAAGAGTTGATCCGTGGCATCATCCGTAATCTGACCAATCGAGAGTCGAACGCGAAGCCAATCTCGCACTTTCGTGCTCCGCATGCCGGACCTAACCGCAATTGATTGCCACCGAATCGCAATCTAACTACCCATCGCAGTGCTCCACTATTCGTATTGTACTTGGCGAGCTCGACCGTGTGAATCTCAATTGGCTGCGGCGAGTTTGGAGCAAGCGTTGGCGGGCTTGGATGGCGAGGGTCTGTTCATGCGTCATGATTGCCGATCCAAAACTGGAAATAGCGTTGAATGGGGCTACGACATGCGGTCGCGAAGGCGCTTCTGCAATTGCGCCACCATCGCCGCTAATTCTTCGTTGGATTTAATGTTCAGGACGTCGTCCGACGAAACCGAAGTCCCGAGTAATCC
>JAYTVM010000383.1:0-4265 GCA_043743995.1 Pirellula sp.
TCAACGATATTGCGTGCCCGAAGCTCCATCGACGCAATGCGTCGAATGGCTTCAGGATGCAAGTATTCTTTGGAATCGGGCATCGCGTAGCAATTCGTCTTGAGCAGTCGGTGTGTTGGAAATGATTCGATCGATGACTGCATCGCTGGTGATGCCATCGCTTTCGGCAGCAAAGTTGACCACCATGCGGTGTCGCAGCACAGGCTTGGCGCAAAACTGCACGTCGCTCGGGTCAACATGCGATCGACCGGACAATGCGGCACGGGCTTTTGCTCCTAGAATCAGGAACTGCACGGCTCGCGGGCCTGCTCCCCAAGCCACTTGTTCACGAACAAAGTCCGGAATACCTTCTTGACCAACACGCGTCTGACGAACGATAGCAAGTGCGTACCGAATAACATTTTCAGAGACTTCGATGCCGCGGATGAATTCCTGCAGGCTTAGGATTTCCGCCCCCGTCAGGACGGGCTCGATTTCGGACGAGCCTTTGCCGGTGGTCCGCCGGGCTACTTCAAATTCGTCTGCGAAACTTGGGTAAGTGACATGCACCTTGAACATGAACCGGTCTTGCTGGGCTTCGGGCAGGGGATACGTTCCCTCCTGCTCGATCGGATTTTGCGTTGCCAGAACGAAGAAAGGATCGGACAGGGTGTGGCGAACGCGTCCAATGGTGATTTGCCGTTCCTGCATGGCTTCTAGCAAGGCGGCTTGGGTTTTTGGCGGAGTTCGGTTGATTTCGTCGGCCAGGATCACGTTTGCGAATAGTGGTCCCTCCATGAAGCGTCGTTCGCGAGAGCCTGTAGTACGGTTTTCTTCAATGATTTCCGTGCCTGTAATGTCTGCGGGCATCAGGTCCGGCGTGAACTGGATGCGGCTGAAGGACAGATTCAGTGTTTTGGCCAAAGAGCTGATCATGAGCGTTTTCGCTAGGCCTGGAACTCCTTCGAGCAAGCAATGGCCTTTCGCAAAGACGCTGATAAGCAGTTGTTCGACCACATCCAGTTGTCCGACGATGGTTTTGGACAGTTGGCCGAGGATTTGTTCACGAGCGCGTTGCAATCGATCCAAATCCGCTTGGGCTGATCCGTCAGTAGTCATGCCGAACTTTCAAAAGGGAGCAATTCAGAGAAACTGGGCTAAATGTTCGATCGGATTGTATCATCCCGAGAAGTCTTCTGCACTGGGTTGAGGAAATCCCCTCCTTTGGACATTATCCCGATAGGGATTAAGACGTTATCCCGATAGGGATTACCGAGAGTAGCCGGGGGTCGCTGCGGAGCAGCGCACCCCCGGCGTAGAATGGAACGGTATGAAAACTCGCCAAGTCCAGTTCTCCGTGAAATTCTTGCTTGTCATGACCGTGGCGCCGAAAAGCCAATCGAGATCTTTTGACGATACTCTTGAACAGGAGTTCACTGAGGCAACGGAGGTGGAGCATGGGGTAGAGTCTGGATCACCCGTTTCCTACCCTGCGATTCAATTATTGATTCGCGCCTGGCAGGATAAAACGATGAACTCCATCGGTCAGTTTCATTTCAAGGAAATTGAGCAGAAGCCCGATGGGTACGTCCATCAGTTTCATGTAGCTAATAAGTTGGGCCTTATGGATGGGAAGAATTTGCTGAACGGCTTTCACCTCCACGAGGACGCAACTTTCTACCAGGAGATCGAAACGCAACGGCTCTTCCTTGGTGAATCCTTTGTAATGCACGGTCACGTTTTTCTGGCTGATACATCCGAATTGTCTGAGCCCAAGCTCCATAGTCAGACACCATTCGTAGATCGATTCAAGCAACCCTGGCCCCTTATCTCGATGCACTTCGATTGCCGCTCCAATAATGGATTCTGTAAGACCGGATGCTTTGTGGAATAGAATGTGCATTTTTATCGCCTTATTGTGTTACAGAAGACCAACCAGTCAGTTGCTCCGACAATCGATTCCAATAGCTTAACGGAAGAACGCGGCGACGGCAGAGGTTGGAAATCACTTTTCTCTGTTGCCTCTGTCATCTCCTGTTTCATTCCGCTGAAGCGTTGACGCTCCCAAAACTACGCAGGCGCGTTCCGTCTTCAAAGTCCGTTTTTTAACAGAAGAAAACAGAGGCAACGGAGGTCGGAAATCACTTTTCTCTGTTGCCTCTGTTATCTCCTGTTTCATTCCGCTTCTTTATTGGGTAGTTGCGGGCTGGATTGGGATTTCTTATCGTGATAGCGTCGTTTCGTATGATATTTCCGTTTTTTTGACAGAGTGACTTGGTTATGGAAATGCATTTCACGAATGAATCCTCTTCGGAGCGCCGGGCGTTTCTCCGTAGCTCGGCGATGGCAACTGTTGCAATTCCCTTGGTTTCCCGATGGTCACAAGCCAAAGAGGCTGACCCGATTGCGATCGGCATCATCGGTGTGGGAGGTATGGGAATGAACCACCTGAAACTGCTGGCTCGCAGAACAGACGCATCCATCGCATACGTTTGTGATGTCGATCGCAACCGACTTCAAATTGCGGTAAAAACCGTGCAAGAGATTTCTGGAAAGGCTCCCAAGGCCGTCACGGACTTTCGTGAAATACTTAGCGACGCGAAAGTCCAAGCGGTATTCATCGCAACGCCAGACCATTGGCACGCACCCGCGGCCATATTGTGTCTCAACGCGGGCAAGCATGTTTATGTAGAGAAGCCATGTTGTCACAATCTGCGCGAGGGGCAATGGCTACAGGATGCAGTCGAGAAATCAGGAAAAGTTTTGCAAGTTGGGACTCAGAGCCGAAGCACAGGATTCGTTCGAGAGGCAATCGATCGACTTCACAGTGGAGCCATCGGAAAAGTCCTGGTGGCAAAAGCTTGGAATAGTCAGCGCCGCGGTTCGATCGGCCACGAACAGCCAGCAACTCCGCCAGCTGAGCTGGATTTTGACACCTGGCTTGGCCCTGCCGAAAAAATAGCCTACCGGAAGAATTTGCTGCACGGCGTTTGGAGATGGTGGCACGACTTCGGCTGCGGTGACATGGGAAACGATGGAGTCCACGATATCGACGTTGCACTATGGGGGCTCGGCGTTAAGGCCTTTCCAACGAAAATTACTTGCATAGGCAACAAGTTGTTTTTTGATGACGATCAACAGTTTCCGGATACTCAGTACGCAGTCATGGAATTCGACGATGCATCTGCCAATCGCAGTATCAAACAGCTCATCTTTGAGCAGCGGATTTGGACTCCTTACGTTCAAGAGGGCTATGAAAACGGAGCCGCTTTCTATGGCACAGAGGGCTGCCTCATCATGGGGCATAGCGTCGGATGGAAATTGTATGGGCCCAAGAACAAGTTGTTGGACGAAAGACAAGGTAGCAGCGATCTCGTCGCCCATCATCAAAACTTTTTCGATGCCGTGCGGGGCGTATCGCCGAGTACTAATGCCGATATCG
The DNA here is from genome assembly GCA_043743995.1 of Pirellula sp. Taxonomy (GTDB): domain Bacteria; phylum Planctomycetota; class Planctomycetia; order Pirellulales; family Pirellulaceae; genus JBKCUI01. Next base: position 3,422 of record JAYTVM010000383.1, read on the forward strand.
TCGCAGGCCGATTATCAGCAGCCGTCGTTCATTTGGCAAACATAGCGGCAAGGGTCGGACGTGTCCTTTCGTATGACCCTGCAACTCACAAGATTATTGGCGATGCGGAAGCGAACAGTTTGGCACAACGCAAGTACCGCGATGGCCACTGGTCGATTCCGACGGGAGCGTAGCGAAGCAATCCATGGTATCGTCTAGGGACGCGGCGGTTACAATTCACTTTATTTCAATGGTGCAGAGCACCGCAAGCCAACAACTCAAATGAAGCTGCTACCGCAATATGCCGAATGAAATGCTGGGGAATTTGATAAGCATTGGCACGGATATCATTGAGTGCGTTCGAATCGCTCAGATGATCGAAAAGCATGGTGAAGTTTTCCTACAACGCGTTTTCACGCAAAAGGAAATTCTCTATTGCTCGTCGAGGAAAGCCGCAACTCAGCATTACGCCGGTCGTTGGGCAGCCAAAGAAGCCGTCTTGAAGGTGCTTGGCACCGGCTGGGCCAAAGGCATCCAATGGACAGATATCGAAGTTGTCAACGAAGTCTCGGGTGCTCCTACCATCAAGATTTCAGGCAAGGCGGCTGACATCGCCAGAGACCGCGGCATCCGCGAAGTCATGATCACGATTTCGCATTGCCGTGCCTATGCGACTGCTTTTGCAACCGGGGTGGCATAGCGCCTAGAAGCAAGCTTTGTCCCCTTGGTTCTGCAATCTACCTATAAACTGGGTGGCACGGGTGGCACGGGTGGCACGCTCTGAGGTACGAAGGGCGTGGTGAATCGCTAGCTAGAGTCATTTGCCACACTTCCCACGCCCATCGCTAATCGCTTTGGGCGTGCC
>JAYTVM010000384.1:0-4256 GCA_043743995.1 Pirellula sp.
CCGAATCCCAATAAACAGGAGATCGGCTTCGAAAGCCTCCATCCTGGAAAGGCCACAAAGCAACGGGTCATCATGATCTATCGGTCCTAAACGGCTCGAATCGAGTTCAAGGACCAGAGACGCAGCGCAATCGGCTACGAATTTCGATAGTGGCAGTTCACTTTGCGATGTCCTCAGAAGCAGTTGTTTTGAATCATAACTAAACCGCAATCTTTACCAACCGATAAATCACCCAGAATGGCAAACATTAAACCAAAGCAGTCCAACCAAGTGGCAATACTCAACCGTTACCCATATCGAAACGACGTTTCTGGAATAATTCAATATGACACATGATGCAATGCCGACGGAATCTCACGGCTGGCGTACTTCATGAATTAACCGATCAGCGGAGTTGCAATTCCATGGCTGTCTATCTGCCAGGGAACCCAAACCAATGCAAGCAGTTTTGATTTCGTATCCGCCTTGCGAATCGGAATATCGATTGCCTCCAAGGCCAAGTTCTCGGCCGAGAACTGACTCGTAACCGTTTCGATTTCCTCGTGGCATTGCCGTTCCATTTCATCCTTGGCGGTCATCAATTCTTCGAAAGTCTCTTGAGCGCGCATCACGTCCCCTTGCTGAGCCGTGACTTTCCCCAAGCCTTTGACGGCGCTAGCAGCCTTCGATACGTTGGTCCGACTCGCAATCTTATTCCCAAGTAGCGCACCCAAAATCGTCGTTCCGATGTTGAAAATGCCCTCGTATTGCTTGGCTTTGGCCTGCTGCTTTTCTTTTTCCAGTCGTTGTTGTGCCGTCAGTATGCGTGTCTGAAACGAACGCGTCTTTTCGCCGTATTTGGCTTTTAACTTTTCGACCGCTTCGTCGCGAGATTCTTTGGCTGCGTGCGAGAGTTCGATTCGGGCATCCGTCTCACTCATCCCCGGTGAAGTTGTTTGTTTAATGGCTTTGCACGTGTAGACCGTGCACTGCACATGCCTAAAGAAGTAGTCTTTGATGGACTTTTCCCACAACGCATAATTCTTGGCCGAGGACATTTCTGCTGGCAATTCTGCGAACAAGAATCCATCTTCTGCTTGATTGCTAAGTTGCAAAACATCTGGCTCGATCTTGTTCGCGTTGTCCCAGAGCGGATCGGGTACTTCCTCCTGAATGTCAACCATGTACTGAACATCTTCCCAATAGTCGACCCCAACCGTGGACTTAACGAAGTGAATGGATGACTGACTGAGAATGGCCGGACGATAGACCGTTTTGTTCTTAACGCCAGCAATCTTGGTTGGGACCAAAAACTTTTCCGTGATATCCGATGGAATGATTGGTCGAGCGCCTGAGGCTTGGGCCGTTCCACTGGCACCCCCAATCGACCGCGGTGGTCCATTTTGTTGAGCCGATTGCTTCTTTTCCGACATGAGTTTGGAGATCTGATCTCGCGACAACGGCCCTCTCAAGAACGACAATGCCCATCGTGATTGAAAGATAGTAGGACCATCGTCATGAACGTTGTTCATCAAGAAGACTCGATTGCCAAGCGCAGAGAGCGATCGTTCCATGGCTGGCCTATCGAATGCACTCCCTTGTTGCATGGAAGCTCCCTCAAGACCATCCAGCACTCGATCCTTGTCTCGCTGCGTTTGCAATCGTCCCAGGAACCATGTCCCCATGTTCGAAAGCCCTTTGTAGTCCAAGTCGACCGGATTTTGGGTCGCAAGAACAATTCCAAGTCCAAACGCGCGCGCTTGCTTGAGGAGCGTTAGCATGGGTGGTTTGGAGGGGGGCTTGGCCGACGGCGGAAAGTACCCAAAAACTTCATCCATATAGAAGAGAGCCCGCAGGGAACCTGTACCTGGCTGGGCTCGCATCCACGCCAACAGTTCGCCAAGAAAGATCGTCACAAAGAACATGCGTTCTGAATCGTTCAAATGCGCGATGGAAATGATGGACAGTCGAGGCTTGCCCTCGGAGGTGTAAAGCAACCCCTTGATATCCAGCGTTTGACCTTCCAACCATCCGGCGAAGGAAGGGGATGCGAGCAAATTGTTGAGACTCATCGACAGCTTAGCGCGATCCGCCGGCGAATAAAACGAATCCAAATCGATGACCCCGATCTTCTTGATCGGTGGCGATTGAATCTGTCGAATCAAGTCCTCAAGGCTAAGATTGGTGCCGTTCCGCCAGGCTTGATCGAAGATGTTCGATAGCAGAATGTGCTCGCGACTGGTCAACGGATCCGCATCGATACCAAGCAAGGTCAACAATCCGGACGAGGCCGAAGCGACTTTTTCTCGCATGGTCTCCGCATCCTCTCGTACCGCCGGCGATGGTGCATCGAAGCTTTTAAGTACCGTCATCGGAACTCCGATATTGCTTCCCGGAGTATAGATCGTGATGTCCACCGAGTCGCGGTACCGTTGGATTCGGTCCGCATCTTGATGCCAATCGCTAAGCCCCTTTCGCCATCGATTGGCAGTCTCAGCGGCAAGCTCTTCCAGCGGCTTACCTTGCCGCGTAGCCTCGGCAGGCTCGATCCACTCTTGGAAGTCGGACGGAGCCAACTTGGGAAACGCTAGCAACAAATTCCCCAAGTCCCCTTTTGGGTCGATGCAGATGGCCGGTACACCATCGATCGCCGCCTCCTCCAATAAACTCAGGCACAGACCGGTTTTCCCACTCCCCGTCATGCCCACGCAAAGCGCATGGGTCACCAGATCCTTGGAATCGTAGTTGACCAACTCGTCAAGAAGTTTTCGACCTGCAAGATCATACTTCTTGCCCAAATAGAAACTACCGAGCTTCTCATAATCTTGAACCGTAATCATGGTTTTTTTCAGTTTTCAGTTTTCAGGGTTCAGGGTTCAGTTTTCAGGGTTCAGTGGGCAGGGGGCAGGGGGCAGGGGGCAACTCTCAACTCTCACTTACTCGTCCGCCACGTTGACGTATACTTTCAATGCTGAATTGTCCTCGACAAGCAGCCGCATCATTTCTTTGTAACCAGATAATCCGTTGACTGGGCTTGTCAAAATTTTGTGAAGCACTTCCGGGAACATGACTTCGCCGAGAGCCAAGTCCTTGATACCCGATTCAAAATGCTCTCGGTTGGCATTGACGCTACCCACAAGCAGTTTATTTCCAAGTACCCATTCAATGTTGATCTTGTCCGACGGTACGGTCGTCAATTCTTTGCCGCCGGTGATACTGGTCCAAACCAAGACTCCGTTGTGCCCCAAAGCTTCCATGGCATTGAATGCAATGGTTGACGAGCCAGTTGCATCGATGATCAAATCTGCTTTGCCGACTTTCTTCGCAAGCTGTTCAAGCGTCGTTTGCGAGGTTGCGACGTAGTTGGCTTCCATTCCCTCAACGATAGAGCTCTTGAGGTGCGGACCGGCGGCTCGAGCGAGTGTGAACACCTCGAGTCCCTTAAGCCGCGAGATGAGCGTGGAGAGCAATCCGATCTGACCTGCTCCAAGCACAAACGCTCGTTTTGGACTCCAGACTTTCATGCGTCGTTGCGCTTCGAATGCTTGATGGATGGCTTTGGCGGCGCAGCTCATCGGTTCCATCAGCACGTGCAAGTTCTTGAGGCCTTTCGGCACGCGGACGATGTAATCTTCGTGATCGACGAAGTACTCGGTCAAATAGCCATGCAGCAGATTGATACCGCGTTCGTAGTAGGTCTCTTCGCTGGTCATGTCATAGGTGCCGATCTTGTCATAGATCGAGCCACCGGGACGTCGGACGGTAGCGGTAACGTAGTCCCCTACTTTGATATTCCGAACGTTGGCGCCAACTTCTTTAACGATGCCGAACGACTCATGCCCCAAGACGAGGAAATCATCACCGGGAGGGGCGTTTCCATAAAGCGCGTCGTTGATTTCGCGGTCGGTCGCATCCACACCTACCTTGAGAACCTTCACCAAAATCCCTTTGCCGTCTGGGATCTTGTCGATCGAGGGCATCGGAATATCGCGTTCGTGAACACTATTGGGAGTACCGGGCCGAACGGCTATTGCTTTCATAAGAATCTACTATTGCGATTTTGGGGATCTGAACCTGTCAAAACCGATGAATTGTACTCTCCTATGGGCGTTTGTCACCGCCAGTATCTGCCGTAAGGCGAGGGGCAATTTGAAATCTACCTATAATCTGGGTGGCACTCTCTGAGGCTGTGATTTTTTCGAATCTGAAGAAAGTACTCATCACGCTCCGCGTGATGTTGCCTCAGAAACCAAAGGTTTTTGAACTGCGAAAATCAC
>JAYTVM010000385.1:0-4245 GCA_043743995.1 Pirellula sp.
GGAGAACGGGTCGATTCGCGAGTGCCAACCGTTAGTACGCCAAAACAAGGTTGGTGGGGGACAAGCCCCCGACCAACCTGAAAGGCCAGATCGCAGAACGGAACAAAACTCACATCAACGCATTTTTCTAAAACTGCTATTTGTCGCTCCACCCAGCCGCCGCCTGCCACATTTTAGAAATCGAACGCTAGGCGGGTTCCGAATCCGTGAATCCTGCCACTACCGGCTGAGATGGCTGGATTGGCTACGGCAGCGACATCGCGATCCGTCGCGGTGTAATTGAATTGCCACTTGGTATTGGGGTTCCAGAACCAATTCACGCCAGCAGTCCAGTTGTCGAGAATACCGCCGTTGATCCCTTGGTCATTCAAGTCAAGATGGTTATACCGAAGGCCAACTTGCCAAGCGCCCATGCCGCATATGCCTCCGTCGCATTTGTTCGGCTTGAAAAAATGCGTGTGAGGTCGAACGCGTTCGAAAGCGCCCGTCTTTTTGTTGTAGTTATCGTGTTCACCGGTTAAGAAACAGAGAACCTGAACATATCCTCCATGGTACACAAGATTCGTAGTAGGACCGCCGAGAGTTGCACTCGCATCTTGCAAGGAATTGATCAAATACTCGGACTGAAAGGTCATTGAACCCAATACAGCGACTAGCTCGCCATTGGCGGTTCGCTGGTCATCGCCGGCAACCGTGATCCCGGCCGGCGTTGGCCATCCTGCTGAGAGTCCAGTGCGAATCGCATCGCGTGCTCGGAAGGTTTGAAAACGTCCTGGCACACCCGCTTGCGAAACCGCTGAACTTTGACGTCCCGACAGTCCAACATGCAATAACTGTCTGCCTTCATTTTCATAGGCCAACAGGTTTGTTACGCGGCCCGTTATCGAGTAGTCGCCGTCTCCGGTAGAATTACTGAAGACATTATTGGTCGGCTTATAGATCCCAAGATTCCAAACTCCGACATCATTTCCATAGGTGTCAAAAATGGAAGCGCCTTGCTGGAAACCATTAAATAGTCCACCGTAAAAGGCATCCTGATTGAAGGATCTCTCCATGAATGGCAAGTAACGGCTGCTTACAATGTGTTCGAATCCAATTTGCTCTTTCTGGTTCCCAATCCGAAGGTTTCCAACAATCGGTAGCTCCTTGATGGTCCACCAAAGGTCGGTAGGGGACGTCAATGTTTCGTCGAAAAAATTGGTAGTTCCTGGTTGATTCCGAATGCGTGCTGAATTGACAAAATCGAATTCTGCCGCGTATTCGTGAACTTCATAAAGCGTTCCATCCAAACGAATTCTAGCGCGACGAAAATCAGCGCCATCCCCATATGGGACATTGATGTTTTGATTTACGTTCTCCGGCACATCAAACCATGCAGTATCAAATTGCACACGTCCGCCGATATGCGTACGAAAATGTTTGTTCTTAGATTGAAACTCCAAACCGTCATGCCATTTCGCGGTCATGGCGAAATCACGGTCCTTCTTTTCCTGCGGAGTAAGTTTGTTCTCTTTGTCAGCCTCTTTTTCTTTCAAATGCTTGTCGATGATCGCCTTAATATCCAATTCCGTCAGTCCTTTGGCTATCGCAATATCGTCTGCCGATGTGCTTTCGATTTGGTTGTACTCGACCGAGACAGGGAAGCCGGATTCCATTGCAATCGAATCCTCGTTCCTAATGTAATCGCCCACTGGAAGATAGGGGACCTGTGGGAAGATCGATTGCTGAGCGAGGAGAGTCCCACACGTCAAAGAAACAATGTTTAGAAAAGCAAAAAAGCTACTTATTAGTTTCCGGTTTACCAAACAGACCATCTTAACTCTTCCCTGAGTCGGTATATTCGCCAACATCCTTGTCGACTGAATTGATTTCGGCGTCCCTAGCGCGTTCGCCGATAAGCGATTCTTGCTTGTTTGTGCTTTTTCTGCAGATTCTGCATGTTGTGACGGATGCGTTGACTTTTCATTGTCGACACGCCAACCAATGATCCAAAGATTAGCGAACCGGTTATCGATTAACAACACGATTATCACTAGAATTGCTAGCTACAAACTCAATCCATTACTCCATTTCCCCATAGAAGTGTTTATGCAATACAAACAACTAGGCAATTCTGACATGTTTCTTTCTCCTTTGGGGATTGGCGCTTGGGCGATTGGAGGAGCCGGTTGGGCGTTCTCTTGGAGTTCGCAGGACGATCACGATTCGGTCAAAGCCATTCATGCTGCATTGGATGCCGGAATGAACTGGATCGATACGGCTGCCGTTTATGGGCTGGGCCATTCGGAAGAAGTCGTCGCGCAAGCACTTCAGAGCTATTCAGGAAAGCGCCCGTTGGTTTTCACGAAATGCGGTAGAAACTGGAATCAAGAACGACAAATCCAAAAAGACTTGAGGCCTGCTTCGATTCGTCAGGAATGTGAAGACAGCCTACGTCGATTGCAAGTCGAAACCATCGACTTGTATCAGATCCATTGGCCCGAACCGGACGAATCTGTTGAAGAAGGCTGGGCGACTTTGGCTGCCCTTCAAATGGAAGGAAAAGTACGTTGGATCGGCGTCTCCAATTTCAATGCCAAACAATTGGAACGTATTCAAACCATCGCCCCTGTCACATCCTTGCAACCACCCTATTCACTAGTACGACCAGAAGTGGAAGTCGAAATCTTGCCATATGTTGCTCAGCATCAAATTGGCGTTCTAGCCTATTCGCCAATGGGCTCTGGATTATTAACCGGAGCAATGACACACGAACGTGTTGCGAATTTGCCTCAGGACGATTGGCGTGTTCGGAACCCTCATTTTCAGGAACCGCTTCTCTCTCGCAATTTAAAGATTGCCGGGAAACTAGGTGAGATCGGTGGTCGACATGGCCGATCGACCGGGGAGGTTGCGTTGGCCTGGGTGCTACATCATCCGGCAATCACCGCTGCGATTGTCGGCATTCGCACCCCAGAGCAGGTCATGGGTATTCAGGGAGCACTTGAGTTTCGCATGAGCAATGTGGAAATAGAGGAAATCGCGGACTTCCGCAAAAGTCTCAACGAAGGCTTTGCAAAAACGTAGGTCAGCAAACTTAAGCGATTGTGCCAGCCGCTGCGCGGGTTAAACGCAATACCGTTCATGTTTTCATAACTACCGCCTGCGTAAAGGTTTTGGAAAGCGGTTTTATTTTTCGGTGCTGAGGGCCTTTCTTGTTCCACTTCGACATTTTCCTTTTGATTACGCGCGGGTTTATTCGATTTCGGCGGGGAGGAAGTCGCTCGGTTAATATTTCATAGAGAATAGCAGAGTACCATGTTGCTAGAGCCGTTTTCTCGACGCTAGGGAGTTCCGAAATTCGGTTTTGGATGATGCGAAAGCTAGACGTAAAAGAGAGTCTCGTTGGGGCTATTTTGCTCTGGTGAGCTGCATCCAGCATCATCGATCGAGTTACGTAGTGTGCGATCGATAATGCATACAACTCTTGCCTTACTCCATTGGGACTTTCGCTCCGCAGCTGTGCTGATTTTTCAGCTCGAATAGGGTTTTGATGGGTCTTCTGTTCATCATTAAAAAGTTCTTGTTCCCATCGCACATGATAGAGCTCTATCAATTCCATCGCCGGGTACAAAACTTCGTCCATGAGTGTCGTGATCAAACGATGCCGGATCTGGTGGCCAGTGCGTTGTAGATCGTCAATTGTGTATTCAATAACGCGAACGATCATCGATCGACTTATGTCGTTTCGTCGCTTGGCATCGCTGTCAAGATATATCCTTGCTAAGTAAGACCCATCGGATAAAAGTTCGATTGGTGCGAGTGTTAGTGTGTTGCTAACTCGTACGAGCAACTGAACCTGTTTGGACAACGATTTCCATGACGAAAAGCTGAAAAGACCGGCATCCATCATAAGCAATGAGTCGGTTGGTAACTGGTCCCAAAGCTCGTCAGCGAGTACTCGTTCAGATGTCGACCATCCGCCTATTGCTATTGCTACTTCCATGTGCGTTCCTAGTTCCACAAGAGAAGCTTTGCGCACCTGCGGAAATGCTGCTTGCCCTCGACTTCCAGACGAACGACCAAAGGCCAAAGAGTTAGCGTCTGAATCGGGAACGTCATAAATACATCCATCAATCCCCATAAGGCGGAGGCCTTTGTAGAACACGCCAATTGTTTCAGAAGTTCCTCTCGGTTTGCACAACCGACTAAAGAGTTCTATTAGCGGTTCAAGTCCCAATCGCACACGGCCTGCGGCCAAGGCTG
>JAYTVM010000386.1:0-15341 GCA_043743995.1 Pirellula sp.
AAAACCTGAGCGAGGGCCTCGCTCAGCCACCCCACCCCACCCCACCACCGGACATACCATGCACCGAATAGCTCGGATCATTAGTTTATTCGCGACACTTGCGTTGGCCAACGCAGGTAGCGCAGCGGAAATCGTGAAGCTGAGTCGGACGGACGACTCAGTGGCCGTCACCGTCAACGGCAAAGAATTTACCTCGTATCTCTTTGCTAAGAGTTTGCCAAAACCTTATTTTTTCCCAGTCAAAGCTGCGGATAATGCGTTGCTCACTCGCCCGATTGTGGGTGAGAACTACAAAGGGGATCACCCGCATCACAAAGGGATCTGGGTTTCGGTCGATGAGATCAACGAAATTCAATTTTGGGCTGAAAAAGGCAAGATTGAAAATCGCGGAGTTGAATTGATTGCGGGAGAGGGGAATCCAGCCATCTTGCGAGTTAAAAACCACTGGCTCGATCGCAGCGGAGGTGATTTGATCCTCGAAACAACGACCATTTCGATCTTTGCCAATAGAATGATGGCGTACGATATCAACTTCAAGATGGTTGGCGGAGAAGTCAATTTTCGAGATACCAAAGAAGGGCTGTTTGGATTTCGACTTGCCGAATCGCAACGCGAAGACAAAGGGAACGGAAAGGTCACCAACGCCGACGGCAAACAAGGAACGAAGGAATGTTGGGGGCAACGCTCTTCTTGGGTTGACTACACCGGACCGATCGATGGCAAAGAGTACGGCGTGACCATCTTTGATCACCCAGGGAATTTTCGCCCAAGCCGTTATCATGTCCGCAACTATGGTCTGTTCTCGGCCAGCCCGTTTGGTGAATCAGCTTACACGAATGGCAAAGAGCCGGCGGTCAACGATGTGTTCAAAAAGGATGTCGAACTGCGATTGCGCTACGCCATCTTTTTCCATGAAGGGGTCTCAACGGCGAATGAACTCAATGCGCTCGCAACCGGCTTTGCAAGCCGTTAGACGCGCGACTATTTGCCGAGCGCTTTATTGAAAACCTGGAGTACTTACCCGCGTGGTATGATTCCATCGCGTTTTTTGACTCAAGAAGAATGCGTCGGCCAATGTCGGTAAAAATAGATTTGCCAATCGTGGAATCATCCTTTCCATGAAACGAATCCGGTATGGATTATGTCTTGTCCTGACTACGATAGTCGCGTTTGTCATGCTCTACCTGCATGGGCTAGACATGTTCCCGGAAAAGATCTCGCTCCGACAGCCGACCCACCGGTTCCATCTGGGTTGTCCTACGTATTGCGTCGATTGCGATCGCGGCGCATGGGCTTCCATTGTGATCGTTTGTGGCCACCTGAGTCCCCTGAGCCTTCTACTCGAAACTTGGGTTGTGGCAGATCAGCGATCAGCGTTTGCATCGCTTCGGTTGTTAGGTCAGCGCGTTTCTTGCCCGTCCCGCGGAAAATGGGAAGCCCCTGTTCGATGGATAAAACTTCGCGGCGCGAGCGGCCGTGTTCGTCCTCAGGCCAACGACCTTGCACCTCTTGCCATTCAAACACTCGCCCCATGATGCCGCAAATATAGTCCCAATAGTCCCTTTGATCCGACTGCAGAAAGACTTGGCCATCCGACTTTAGGCATCTGTGCATCAGCCCCAGGAAATCGGGTGTTAACATGCGGCGGCTGGATTGCATGCGATCGGCAAACGGCTGTGGATGGTAAATGTGAATCTCTTTGACCGATTCAGGGGTCAAATAGGATTCGAGGAATCGCCAACCATCGCAAACCGCGAATCGAAGATTGGAAAGCCCTCGCTGGTTGCCTCGTCGCGTCCCGTATCGAATGACCGCCGGCAAAATATCGAAGGCCACGTGATCCCAGTCAGGTCGTCTGACAGCAGAGGAAATCGCAAAGCGTCCGTTGCCACAACCGATATCGATTGCTACGGGTGCATCGCGACCGAAGATGGCATTGAAATCGAGGGGCGCATTTTCCGGTAGCTTTTTGATTGCTGTTTGAACCCAACGTTCTTTCTCCAAAATGATGCCGGGGATTGGGATCCCCATTTCGTATTCGATATCGCCCGGGATTAGCTCGGTCGGTGCGGAGTTGTTTTCGTGCCGTTTGCTCATGACTCAGTTGCTTTATAGAATTGGCTGTTTTTGACGTAGTGTTCCCATCCAAGCCGGATCATCTCGGCATCGACAGCATTGGTTTCGCGAACCACTTTGCCCGGAACGCCCATGACCAGCGAATTGGGTGGAATGACTTTTCCTTCAGGCACAAGAGCGCCAGCGGCGATGATCGAGCCCGTGCCAATGACCGCTCCATTGAGCACGACGGCGCGGATGCCGATCAAGCAATCGTTTTCGACGGTAGCCCCGTGGATGATTGCTCCATGACCCACCGTGACTCGGTCCCCAATCGTGCAGGGGAAATCAGGGTCGCCGTGCAAGCAACAGAGATCTTGAATGTTCGTTTGGGAGCCAATTTGGATCCCTATGCAGTCACCTCGAAGGACGGCCCCGAAGAGCACACACGACTCGGAGCCGATCGTGACCTTGCCTCGCAAGGTTGCATTTTTCGCAATGAAGCAATCGTCGGCGATGAGTTCAGGCTGGAATTGGGTGTTCATGAAAGATGATCATACTCGCGAACCGCCAATTGCTCCATTACGATTCCATGATGATGTGGACGAATCCAACGAAACAGCTGGGTTTTGGCCATTCAGAGCCTCGATCGACTCATCGAGAAACTCTTTTTGGTTATCATGGGGTTCTCAAACGGCCATCTAGGTGCCGATGGTTTGCCTTTCCCCCCTATTTCGTTATCCAGCCTTGCAGTAGAAAGCCAGCGATATGTCCGATAGTGATTCCAACAAAATGTGGTGGCACGGGCTTACTGGCTATCACTGGTTCGTCTTTTCGATGGCTTCCCTGGCTTGGTTGTTTGATTGTTTGGACCAGCAGATTTTCTTGATCGCGCGCAACGATGCCTTGTCCAATCTGTTGCCAAAGGGGACAACGCCGGAAGTCATCAAGGAGTATGGTTTCACTGCGACCAGTATTTTCTTGATCGGCTGGGCGACCGGTGGGATGATCTTTGGCTCGGTTGGCGACCGAATTGGCCGGGCAAAGACGCTCACGTTAACTGTGTTTCTGTACTCCGTTTGCACGGGGTTATCCGCGTTTTCTACCGGCTGGATCGACTTTGCCGTATATCGTTTTCTAACGGGTCTGGGGGTAGGCGGTGTGTTTGGACTGGCGGTCGCGCTGGTAGCTGACGGATTGCCATCGCGTGCCCGAACGGGTGCTTTAGGTACGTTGCAAGCCCTTTCGGCCATTGGAAACATTACCGCTGGATTGGTTGGAATCGTATTGGGCTACATGGTCTCTACGAAACAGATCGACGCTTCGAGCAGTTGGAAATATATGTTTCTGGTAGGTGCAGTGCCGGCATTTCTTTGTGTCTTTTTGCAGATCAAATTGAAAGAACCGGATGCTTGGGTGGCTGCCCGAAAAGAGGGGCGACTGACGGGCGTGAAGTTTGGGTCCTATGGCTCACTTTTCGGCGAATTGGAATGGCGACGTTCGGCGTTGTTTGGAATGTTGCTTTGCATCGTGGGAGTCATCGGTGTTTGGGGAATCGGTTTCATGAGCCCCGAACTCGTCAAAGACGTTATCTCTCGCAATTTGCGAGACCAAGGTATCGACGAGGCCGCGATTCCGGGAATGACAAAGAGTTGGGTTTCGTTCAACATGATCTGTCAGAATATCGGTTCCTTCTTTGGAATGTTGAGCTTCACTTATCTGGCGCAAGTCATCGGTCGTAAGAAAGCCTTTGCCATAGGGTTCGTTGCAGCCATGTTGGCTACGATCGGGTACTTTCAGTATTTCAACGGCGTGAATGACATTTGGATGAGTTCCGTAATGGGCTTTTGTCAGTTGGCACTCTTCGCTGGCTTTGCAATTTATTTGCCCGAATTATTTCCGTTGAGATTGCGAAGCACTGGCACCAGTTTTTGTTACAACGTTGGACGATTTGTGGCGGCAGCAGGAATTTTCGGATTGGGTAAATTGCAAGCGGTACTTGCTCAGCGAGCCAACGGTGTTACCGAAAAGATCGATTCATTCCGAGATACTTGTAGCTACATGAGTGTCATCTTTTTGATAGGTTTGGTAGCGATCTATTTCTTGCCAGAAACAAAGGGCAGAGAGATGCCGAAATAACGTAGGTCAGTCGCTCCGCCGACTGACGGTCAGCGTTCGTTCCGACCCCGCGTTCGTTCCTTCTCAAGGTCAGCACCTGCCTTCGGAAACTCAACAACTACAGGTAGCAGCGTATCTCCGAGATTCTGGTGGTTTGCGTCTCGGAGATATGTAACTATGTGCTTGTTTACCCAGGCAGCTTTGGAGACAGAGGACATCCGTCGCGGAGCGACGGATCTACGTTAGCGCTTCTCGCCAGCCTTCTCGCTTTCAGCCGGTTTGCTGGCTGGCCTATCTAGAAAGACTCTCGGCTTCAAATTGGCAGGTGTCTGCTTGCCAATCTCACGCAGCATTACCTCGATGGCAAGATGGGTCTCTTCCGGGGCAGCAATCACCAACATTGATCCTACCGTTACCATCGAGCTGGTTCCACCGGCGTTCATCCATTGGTCTGGGGACACCATCATCTCGATCGAGGTCATCAGTTCTTGGGTAAGACCGTTGTCGGGGAATAGGTAGCTCAAATCGTAGTACCGGATTTGATTCGCAGATGTCTTTTTCGAGGTAATAAATATCGCTTCGCGTTCAATCAAGTACGTTAGCTGGAGCGGCTCAAGGATTTGCATCAACACATCGCGGACCTTGGCGTCCTTTCTTGCAATCGTAATGGGCTCGTCCGGAGTAATGTTTTCGTCCTCCAAGGCTTTGTCATCGATAAAAATTGGGGTGCCCATCGTCTTACTGATGAATACCATTACAGCCGAAAGCGGCGCTGCATTGAATTCAATTTCCATGCGGGATTTGAGTACTCTTCGAATATCGTCTTCTCGTTCTTTTGTATCCGCACCACCCTCGAGCCAAGTTGGAACGGGTGCTGTTGGCTTTTCCCATTTGATGACCAGCTCCTTAGGTGCATTGACGCCCCCTGGCATTCCTCCCATTCCGCCTCCCATTCCGCCCATTCCGCCAACGCCCATGCCCCCCATACCCTGTGCCAGGACGAAGCTTCCGGAATCCTGCGGCAACGGAGTTCCCGGCGTCAAAGCCAAGCTTCCATTGGAAGCCCTTGATTGCGAGGAACCTTGTTGGTTTGCCAACGCGGCCACGAAACCAATAGTCCCGATTGCACAAAGCACCAGGACGCCACCTGCTACACCTAGCATGGAACGAGATAGAATATTCACGACGACTTCTCCTTGGACGAGTTTGAAGAGTTGAGTACTGACAGTATCTGTATCTTGGAGTTGCGCTAACGTTGGCTGACCAACACCGGCGTTACCATAAAGTTCTATAAAACGATTGGTCCAGGGTTCGGCCGAAGCCGCAACCACATCCTGTTGAAAACGAACGCATGCTGCTGCGATAACCGACAAGCTGATGCCTCGCATGGCTAGGCGCATTCGCAACGCTTTGCGACCACGCTTGAGCCTTCCCTCAACCGCTGTCACACTCAAGTTTAAGCATCGAGCGATTTCAGGAACGGAGTTGCCACCCAAATAGTGCTCGATAAGAGCATCACGGAGCGACTTGGGCAGCTTCGCCATTTCCTCATCCATGGCCTCGAGTTGCAATTCGCGAGCGATGATCGCTAGCGGCTCCTCAACCGGCGACTGAGACGCGTCTAGGTCGATGCCCACCGTGGATTGGAGTGCCATTTTTAGGTTGTTCTTCTTTCGCATGCTTCGCACCCGTTTTGCGGTCCGATACGCAACGCCATACAGCCATGCAGCCAGCGAATCCGGGTTGCGGATTTTCTTGACCGATAGTACCAGTACCAAGAACGTTGCTTGAAAAGCGTCTTCGGCGTCCTGCGAATTGGAAATCAATCTACGAATCACGGACGCCACCAGCGGAGAATGTCTCCCCACGATTTCGCTCAAAGCAGACGGTGACTGCGAGTAACGAAAAAGCTCCAATAACTCCGCATCACTCAGCGAATGCTGCTCAATACCTAACGAAGCCAACGGTTGAGCCGGCTCCGATAGTTCTGTATGGAAGGCAGTCTGATCCATGGGTGATTCTCATTGAAAAGTCGGGCCGCGAGCGTGAGACTGTTACTTAGTGTCCAGTTTAAGCCGATCCAGGCGCGAAAAACGAGATTTTCAATAAAAAAATCTCGCGTGGTGGATCGTAATTTCGCTGCTAAGGCGAGGGGCAGTTTGAATTCTACCTACAAACTGGGTGGCACGCTCTGAGGTACGAAGGGCGTGGTGAATCGCTAGCTCGACTGTCCCAAGTTAGAGGAAAGAGCCATTGTCAAATCGCAACGCAAAAACCAAGTTAGGACAGTCGAACTAGTGAATCGCTAGAGTCATTTGCCACACTTCCCACGCCCATCGCTAATCGCTTTGGGCGTGCCACACGGTGGCCTGGTTTGGTAGGATTATGTCTGAATGTGGACAAGTGATTGCCACGCGTCTTTTGTTCCAACCATCTATTTGAAATGGAGCAGTATGAAAATTGCTGAGCAAGCGCAGGAAGCGCTGTCCCATGGATTTGCGGCAATTGCGGAACAATTCAAGTTGCCGTTGCAGTTTCCGCCTGATGTCGTTGCTGCCGCCGACACCGCAACCAGGGTTGTGGGTTCGGAAGCAGCTGAATGGCTTGCTCAGCGTCGCGATGCGATGCACATCCCCTTGGTAACGCTCGATCCTGCCTCGTCGACCGACTTGGATCAAGCGTTTGCGATTGAACAAGATGGCGATGAACTTGTTCTTCAATACGCTCTTGCGGATGTAAGCGCTTTTGTAATGCGTGGCGGTACGATCGAAAAAGAGGCATGGCAACGAGGCGTAACCATTTACGGACTGGCTGAAAAGATCCCTTTGTACCCCAAGGTGATTTCGCAGTCGGCGGCCAGTCTGCTACCCGACGGGCCTCGTCCTGCTGTTCTAGTTGTCGTTTCGATTCGGCCGGACGGAACGGTTAAGCTTCGGAGCGTGGATCGAGTGGTTTGCGCCAGTCGAATGAAACTCGCCTACGACCAAGTGGATCTAAAAAAGATCCCGTACGTCGAGGATTTTGCCAAGCGCATGTGGGCAGATGAAGTTGCCCGCGGCGCGATGAGGGTGGAATTTCCACAACAAGAAGTCATCGTCGACGAGTCCTCGCCAGGTGGTGTAAGACTCGTCCTTCGCGCCCGAATTTTTTCAGAGTGGGTCAATTCCACTCTTTCGTTGGCGGTCAATATGGCGATTGGCTCGCTCTTTCAGGACGCTCGAACTGGCTTGTTTCGGGTCATGGACGAGCCGGAACCACGCGCACTCGAATCGTTGCGTCGGGCTGCCCATGCGCTCGGGATTGCCTGGGGGTCGCATGAGTTATTGCGAGATCTCCAGCGTCGTATGGATCCTGAGAACTTCAGTCATCAACGCTTCCTGCTCGACGCACGAAGGGCGGGCGGACGTGCCCGATACGCCCTCTACGATAGCCATAAGCCGCCATGGCATTCGGCCATCGCTACAACCTATGCCCACGCGACGGCACCCATGCGTCGACTCGCCGATCGGTACGTACTCGACCTTGCTTACTTGCTTGCCAATAACTTTACCGTGCCGAAATCGTTGACCGACCAAATGGCTGGGCTACCGGCAGTCATGGAACGATACGAAGGACGAGCATCGAACGTTGACCGTGCGGTCATCGATCTGTTGGAGGCCGTCTCGCTCCAACATCGAGTCGGAGAAATACTCGAGGCGGAAGTCGTAGATGCGGAAAACGGAATCGTGCAGACGCATGATTCAGCCATCCGTGCCAAAGCCACAAGACTGCCAAAGGTAGAAAACGGAGCAACCGTTCGAGTGCGTATCGATGTTGCTGACCCATCCACCCGAAGTGTGCGGCTAACTGCTGTGAGCTGATCCCCTGATGTATTTAGGGCCAAAGGCCCAACCATTTACCTAGCCCAAGCTAACGACCTGGGTGACACGCCAACACCAGATTAGGTAGGGCTGAAGGCCCGGCAATGTGACAAACGGACGGGCCTTCAGCCCTAAAATATTTGCGTTTTGCCTAGTTCCAGGCCGTTGGCCTGGGCTAGGCAAAGTACCGAGCCTTCGGCCTTAAACACACTAGTGCAACTCAAAGCGCGTGAGCGAGGGATGACAAATGGCCCCTCGTCAAACTCCTGCAAGTTTTCCGCTTTGCATATCGCTGTCAAGCGTATCACCTGCGATCCAACCACTCATCATTACCATCGGCATGCCCGGTCCCGGATGGGCTGCTCCACCAGCTAGATAAAGTCCTTTGAGATCGCGAGAGCGATTGGCTGGCTTGAATGCCCCGAGGAACCGTCCGTGGCTGGCGAGTCCGTAAATCGCTCCGTTCAAAACCCGGTATCGTTTATGAATGCCTTCTGGCGTCAACGAATTCTCTGATACGATTCGGTCACGAATGCCTTTCAAGCCGGCTGTGTTTTCCAATTTGTCCAAGATCACTTCGCGGTAAGCTGGCAACATCTTCGACCAGTCGTGGTCTGGCCGCAAATAGGGCGTATGCACCAAGATGTAAAGCGCCTCGCCGCCTGGTGGTGCAACTTGTGGTTCCGTCGAAGCCGGCGCGCAAACGTATGCCGTAGGATCGGGAGCTGGTTTGCCCTGTTTGTAAATATAGTCAAACTCTTCGTGCGGATCTTTGGAGAACACGAAGTTGTGATGCAAGAGATGTTCGTAGCGTTCCTTCAGTCCAAGATAGAGGACAACGCCGGAGCAGGCTGGTTCGTAACTTCGTCTCTTCTCAAACTTCTTGTCGGTCGCTGACCCCTTCATCAATTCGCGGTGGGTGCGTACGGCATCGCAATTCGATACGACAGCATCAAATTCATACTTCTCTCCAGTCGTCGTAGTAACACCTCGCACGGATGCACCATCGGAATCGATCGATGCAACGTCGACTTGCGTTTTGATTTCTACGCCCAATTCACAAGCCAGTTTCGATAGTGCTTCCGGCACCGAACGGGTACCGCCGATCGGATACCAAACGCCCTCTTCGGTCTGCATGTGCGCAATGCCGCACAAAACAGCTGGCGACGCTTCGGGTGAGGAGCCAACGTACTGGGTAAAGTGGTCGATCATTTGGGCGGCTCTAGCGTCTGGCACGCACGAACGTACCAAACCCGCAACCGTGCGACCCATGCGCAGGCTCATCACATCTTTCAAAACCGTAGCTGAGAAAGCACCACCCACCTCCATGGTATCGGAGATCCCACCGACGCTTTTCCAGAAGAAGAATTTGTCGGATACTTCATGCAGCCGCTTCGAGATCTGCATGAACCGCTCGTAACCTTGACCAACGTTGGGGTTTGGCGAAAACCTTTCCAAGTTTGCTTTCATCTTGGCGAGGTCGGGGACGAGATCTAGAACTCCACCGTCATCAAAGAAACATCGCCATTGGGGATCCAGCGCGACCAAATCCATGTAGTCTTCCAGCTTGCGATTGGCCTCGCGGAAGATGCGATGAAGGACCGACGGCAAGGTCAGAATGGTCGGTCCCATGTCGAACCGAAAACCGTCCTGATGAAGCTGGGCCGCTTTGCCGCCAACCCACTCGTTTTTCTCAAGCAGCGTCACTTTGTGGCCTCGCGAAGCGAGCGTGCACGCAGCGGCCAGACCGGCAAGGCCTCCGCCAATCACTCCGACATTCAAGACTCTAGCGGACCGCTCTATCATGAAATTCTCAATTCTATTTTTGAATTAGGGATGTTTTTGGTTTGCTTCCTAGGAATTTCGATGGCTTTTGGCCGATGATTTTCGCTGGGACATGGCGGCTTTTACCGTTTGCAATAGACCTTGCAATCGGGTCTTTAGGCGACTGTGATGGCTGAATTGTAGCAAGCCGTCTAGTAATTCTTCATCCGCGGGTTCGGGTAGCTTCGCGTGCGGCAACCAGGACCCCAATCGGGTCGAAACGACCTTGGGGAAAGTCATCTCCAAGAGACCTTCGTTGCCACGCGTCACCCCAAATCCGCTTTCGCCTCGACCGCCGAAAGGCAGTCTCGGGTCGGCCGTTGGTACGATGATGTCGTTGATAGTGATGAATCCAGCAGTGACGAACCGAACGATTCGCAGCGCGTCCTCGATGGGGCCAAAGATTGAGGCAGTCAGCGCAAAGGGGCAACGAGAATCGGCTCGCAAGGCGTCCGACCAGTCCTCCACGGGAATGATCAAGGCGAGGGGGGCAAAGAGGTCTGCAGCACACAACTGCATCTCAGCGGTAACGTCTGTTAGCACGAAATGACCGCAAACCACCGGTTTCAAAGGTTCGTTGGCGATCGCAATCTCGTTGCGTCGAGACGCACCCGAAAAAACACGAGCGCCCTTTCGGATGGCATCCTCGACACCGTCCCATAACTGTTGGTAAGTTTGCGGCGAGAGCTTGGTTGTCCAGCTTTTTTGGCGAGGATCGTCAAGCCGTTGCTGCAACAATCGATGAAACACTTCCGCCGATTTCTTAGGCACAAAAACTCGCCGTGGGGCCATGCAGGTCGCTCCCCCGTTGAGCCGAAGACCGAACACCAATAGATCGCAAACGCGGTGCATATCAGCTCCAGGTAGCACGTACATGGCATCGCAGCCGCTCAGCTCCATCACCGATGGGGTAAGGGTTTCGGCCAACGAATGCAATACTTTTCTACCGGATCGACTACTGCCTGTCATAACGACTTTGTCGACACCAATCTCGATAGCTTGTTGAGCCGATTCGACAGAGCTATCGAGCAATACGATGAGTTCGGCCGGAACTCCGGCTCGAATCAATAGACTGACCAGCAGATAGGACACCCGATCGCAGCCGGGTGCAGGTTTCAAAACAACGGCGTTCCCTGCGGCCAAGGCATGAAGTATTTGCACCCCTGGCAAGAACAACGGGTAGTTCCAGGTACCGATGATCATCACAAGTCCGAGAGGCACACGATGAACGGTAGACCGAAGTCGGCCAAGCCAAAGAGGAGACCCGCCACCGTCAAGGTATCTCGGTGCCAAAATGCGTTTGGCCCTCTTGTTGAGCCACTTGGCAGCATCGGCCAGCGGCATCAGTTCGGATGTTATCGTTTCCCGAAAATCCTGACGAGATTCGGATTCAATGGCTTTGGCGATTAGGTGACGCGACTCAACGAGTAGCGACCTAAGCTTTGACAGGACCGCGGTCCGGTCCGAAATATTGCACTGGCTCCAGGCCAGTTGTGCTTGATAGGCCCTGGCAAAATCCGCCTCCATCTTCGGACGCGCGTTGGAAGAGTCGGCTAGATTTGCTTTCGAAAGGACGGACTTATTCATGTTGCATGCCCTCGGCTTTATGCCGAGGGTTCTGACCATCTGCTCTAAGACGAGGGGCAGTTTGAAATCTACTAATAAACTGGGTGGCACGCTCTGAGGTACGAAGGGCGTGGTGAATCGCTAGGGACATTTGCCACACTTTCCACGCCCATCGCTAATCGCTTTGGGCGTGCCACACGGCGGCCTGGTCGTATCATGCCTGCCGCTCGCCTAAAATAGACTCAAAAGCCACCGGGTTGACCAGCCTTCACTCCCGCTGCAATGGCTTTCATTACGCCATCTTCCAGAGATAAGCGAACGATAATGCCACGCTCGATCGACTGGCTTTCGACAAGAATACGGTCATTTCCAGCGGCGGCCGCATTGAGCATGGCTTCGGAAATCGGAGTCGCCTCAATTCTCTGAATGTAATTCAGCAATTGAGAAAGGACCAAACGCATCTTGAGCATTTCGGCGGGAGCAGTCGGCTTGGCCAAAGAGCGATCGATAGCGCTCTTGACGCTGACATCACAGTTCTTTCCAACCGCGATGTGAACCGCCTTGGGGCCGGTCGCAATCGCCATCGTGACGGAGCTACCAAACACTTTTTTCGCCGCTTCTGCGGCATCCGGTGGCAGAGGAATCGACGCGGAGTGTAGGTTGAAGCCCGCATGCTTCCCGGTGTTGATTTTGAGTTGAACTGGCACTTTCTCCTTAACCAGTTCCGCGGAAATTTCACGGGCAAGAGATTCGATCTTGGAACCATCGGCCACTGAGACACTCGCAACGATGTTCAAATCGCTTTCAACACTGATATCAAAAGCAGATTCCATTTTTCCAAGTTTGGCACTCTCCATCAAAATATCGACCGCTTTTTCGATCAGCTCTTTTGCTTTTGCTGCCGATTCAGGGTTCTTGGCACCTTCGTCAATCGACGTGAAGGCGGTTTTGAGCGATGTTTCGAGAGTCTTTTCAAGTTGAGCAACTTCATCGGGTGCGACGAGCTGGAACGTTTGCAAAGCCATCATCGAAGCGTCCTGAGGAACACCTCCGACAGTGGTTTTGCTGGTCTTCATTTTTTCGATTTGCTTGGCGTATTTGGAATCGGCCACGAATTGGGATCCGAAGTCCAAAATGGTGCGCTTTTCTTGCTTGTTGATTGCTAATCCGATAACCAGCTTTTCCGTTCCTTCGATCCCTTCTTGCATTTGAGCGATCATTTGTTCGGAGGTCGCGCGAGCCGATTCCGCATCGTCTGCGTCGAGGTTGGCGCGTTGCGCCGCCATTCCTTGTTCCATTCCCGCTTGCATTTGTCCGACGATGAAATCGATGACCTCTTCCGGAATGTTTTGCGGATTGACTTGAATGCGAACGTCGTACTTTTGGATCATCTTGACGAGGACATCACCCATGTTTGCGTCGACGTCTTTCAGTGCATCTTCCGACTGAGCGACATAAAGCCATTTGCCAACCTTTTTGGCGTAAATCGTATTCCCGATACTAAATTCATAGAGTCCATCACCCAAATCGGTTGGCTCACCGGCCACGGCGCTTAGCTGGTCGAAGAATTGCTCTAAGTCGTCGATAGGCAAACAGCCGATAGGTGCAGGTTGGCCACTCTCATCGATATTGACGAAAACACCGAATGGGCGTGTCCTATCCAGACCGCCTGCGAACTGATTCAAAGTGGTGGAAACGATTCCAGCCGCAGCGCCCGCTCCAACCATGCGTGCAACATGCTGAATATTGGGCAGGAGGGAATCAATCGCGTTTATCGCAACAACAACGACGGCATCGTCTTCGGATTCCTCGGCAATCGCGGCGGCTGCTTTGGGTGCGGTACTCTTGCCTTGAGCGTGGCATTGGCCTGGGGAATGCAATGTCGCCAACCCAAGGGTGGCAGTACATACTGCTGCGGATAACCATCTAAATTTCATGAACAAGACTCCATTGACTCGGAATTGACTGACTTTGGGCTAGAACATTTCGCAGCAACCCACCCAACCTTGGCATAAATTTACGGATTACTGACGAATTCGCTGCTAGTTATAGACGATCTCTAGCAGACCGTAGATAGGAGTTTTCAAGCAACCGTCGTAAAACAATTCAGGAACCGAACGAGCGAATAGCCTCGCTCGTCCAAAGCAACGTAAACAGCCTGAATTCCGACTATCGCTCTCGAAAAACAATTCGACCCTTGGTGAGGTCATAGGGCGATAGCTCAACGCGAACTTTGTCACCAGGCACGATACGAATGAAGTTCTTCCGCATTTTTCCCGCAACGTGAGCCAATACCTCAGACCCCGTCTCCAATTGGACTCGAAAACGTGTATTGGCTAGGGCTTGCGTTACCGTTCCCTCAACTTCAAATGCTTCTTCTTTTTTGGCCATAAAGTTTGGTTAAGTGATTCCTTCAAGCATCTTCAACGTGAAATATCGACCTACAAAGCTAGGGAATCCTGCTCCGCACCTCTTTTCCAAGCACTATTTATAGGCTAGGCAAGGCGGAATCGTCCACTGCCAAAGTGCTAGAATCGATCGCTTTTCTATGATAATCGCTTCGAATTGCGACTCGGTACGCTGGTTTTGCATTCCCGCACATGCGTGCCTGCGATGTCTTCCTTACTTGCGTTTTTCGACTATTCTCACTGACTGCTCTAAAAATCCGCCGAACTTGTTTGCTAGCCGCTCCTCCACTTAATGACAACACCGCTCCATAGCTCCTACGTCTATTTTTCGTGTCAACACGGTGCGGAAGCGACTATCAAAGCCCAACTTTGTGAACCCGAGGGCCCCTATCGCTTGGCCTATTCTCAAAAGGGTTTCGTGACCCTCAAATCCGATTTGGACACGCCTGCGTGGTCTCGGGCACTACCACAGTCCCCTCTCGTTCGCGCCTGCGGTCACGCATTGGACAAATTCGACGGTGACAATTCGACGGAACTTATTGAGCAGATCCTCGGTAAATATTTGGCCGCCGATTGGGAATGCTTGCACATTTGGCAACGAGACGTGGCGCAACCCGGTTGGAACGGATTCGAACCAGGACGATCTCTTTTGGCCGACTCGATCGCTGATCAGTTCCGAAAGGCCCTTTCGGAACGCAACGATCCTAGATCCCAATCGGTCAATACGATGGCAAGTATCGGGACCAAACTTCTAGAAGTCATTCTCTTGGAACCTAACAAATGGTGGGTTGCGGCCAAGCCAGTCCAAACAGAGGCCGACGGCTGGCCAGGTGGTGTCTATGCCGCTGCGATCCCCGACAACATGATCAGTCGGGCATACCTGAAAATTGCCGAAGCCATTCCGTGGAGTCGTTTGCCTTTTCGAGCGGGGGACCGAGTTGTAGAAATCGGTTCGTCGCCTGGCGGAGCTTGTCAAAGACTCCTTGACCTGGGGGCTCAAGTCGTTGGTATCGACCCGGCCGACATGGACCAAGCCATCGCTGGCAATCCGCGTTTTGAACACTGGCGGTCCAAGTCCCAGCAAGTCAAACGAAGACTCTTCAAGACCTTTCGTTACTTGATCTGCGATGCCAATGTAGCTCCAAATTACACTCTCGAAACGGTGGAAGCGATCGTGACTTATCCAACCTCCAAATTCAAAGGGTTGATTCTGACGATCAAATTGTCGACTTGGGAACATGCCAAGGAGATCCCGCAACACATCGAACGGGTCAAGTCCTGGGGCTTCGATCGTGTCGAGGCTAGGCAGCTTGCTCACAACCGGCGCGAGTACTGCCTCGTTGCAGAACGAACCGCAGAATACCCGTAGCGGAATTCGTGCGAGATATGACCTAGACGATGGGGCAGTTTGAAATCCACTTATAAACTGGGTGGCACGGGTGGCACGCTCTGAGGTACGAAGGGCGTGGTGAATCGCTAGAGTCATTTGCCACACTTCCCACGCCCATCG
>JAYTVM010000387.1:0-56759 GCA_043743995.1 Pirellula sp.
GGCCATTCGCAGCTATCGTGCTCAAGAGCGACGCGACAAGGCGGATGTCGCAGTGGAGCAAGCAGCAAGGCGACGAGCCCGTCGAAAGCTTCGCGAGTCGGTCTAGGCATCGGCAAGTCGCTGACTTGCTAGCAAGAGGCTGACGCCGAAATCGAAAAAAGCACCCCCCAGGTCGTGTACGCTTACCGACTTTGTAGACGCTCGTGTGGTGGAATGAAGGGCGCTGGATGGATTGCTGTCAATCAAATAGGCAAACGTTGGTAATGCCCCATCATTGATAGGAATACTCACATTTTTAGACAACCATAAACGGTCCCCCGCACTCTCCCAAAACAAAAACGTATTCGAAGTGCCATCGGTTACCTCTGCGAGGCGACGTTCTCTAACAATGGAACCTACGCGAAGTCGAATCGTGCCAAAATGCGGTTTATTTGCTATGTAGGCTCCATCATTTCCTGAATAATCGCATGTTTGAGCTTGTAGCCCCGCGACTAGTGGACCTGAAAAGCGACCGGATAGATTAACGAGCAATTCGGAGTCCAACGTACTAGGGCACTTTAGGAGTGAGGGCGATTTCTCAATTTTTGATTTGTTGGAAACCGAGTTGCTTGGCACGTTCCTATCGATTGATTCGTAAAGTGCATTTTGCTCGTAAAAAGGCAGCAGCGAGAAGGATGGCTCTTGACCTTACTTACTGATCGTTTGAGAACGTTGCACTTAGCGAAAGAGACATACGACATCGCTAATGCCGAAATCGAGTTGGTGGTCTCTAGAAAGTTAGTGACCACCAGGGAGAACTGGAGAACTGGAGAGCTGGTGCACAAGATGAACTCCTTGGGGTTGCTTGGACGTAGAGCAAAACCTTCGATTTACCTTTTCTAGCGGATTGAATCTTCATTGCAAGAGAATTCTACACAATTCTGGAAAGTATTTTGTTCCAGTTAAGGGGGTGCAAGGTAGTTTCGGGTTTCGGGGACACCATTCAGAGAGACCAACCTATGACGCGGAGGCTCGCGCGTAGAACCGCACAGCTTCAGTGCCTCGTTTTTTCACGTCGTTGCAAATCCGCTCGACGACTCTCTGAGGTGAAAGCGGTTCGCCGAAAACCGACAGGTTCAGTCGTCGCCCTCGCTCCGAAATGACCGAACCGTTTGGACTTAGCGTTTTTCGAAGGGTCTCAATCGCTAAAATCAGAGGGGCACTTGCTTATCACGGTTTTAAGGCCGACGAATGATCGTGCACGATGACCCACTTGCCATCGATGCGTTTCCAAACCAACGAGAAATTGCCTCCAACGGGCTCTTCACGATCAAGATGCCAACTTCCAAACATGAGCATGGCGTCCGGCCCAAGTTCTTGAGTCTCCAGTTCCGAAAAAGCTAACTTCCCCATCGTCTTGCTGTCGGGATAGTTTTTCTTGTAGTTCTCGTAGGTCGCTTGCCAACCTCGTTTTGTCTTTCCGCCTGAACTAAAGGTCAACCGCTCGTCCTTCCAGTAGGGGGACATGAACTCGGCAAGGTCGCCACGATTCCACGCTACCGATTGTTTTTGAACGACTTGAATTAGGTCCGCCGCGACGCCATCGCTCGGAGTGAGCTCGATTGTGGCTAGGGCAAATTGGAGTTGCGAAACTGCGAGCGCGATGGCAATTGTGAGCATATGCATTACCGAACCGGTTAGGATTGGGATTGGATTTAGGATCAATACCGTTGAATCATTTGTTTAACAGTCAGCCGAAGGCGTACTTGATACCATCAACGTACGCCTACGGCTAACGGTTAAACGAAATTTTTGCTAAATCGGGCTTCGTTGACCGGTATTGGGTTTAGGATGAACTTCATGCGTTACAGGCCTTTAAGCAAATTTAATTTCAAACGCCCTGTCTAACGTATTTCTGGCTACGATCGACGAATGCTTCCACTTCATTATATTGGCAAAAGCAGCCGGATGAAGTTGATCTCCAAAAATAGAACCTGTGCCAGGAACGGCATTCAACACGGCTCGTAATCCAGCCGATGCTTCGTCTGCTTGCTCTTCCTCAACCGAATCGCTCGCGAAGAGAAGTCGATCAAAACGCGGTGCAGGAACACCATTCAGCGCGGATTGAATCAAATCCACGTGCACAACGACGGCACTCAAGATGGGATTGCAAAGCAGTGCGATCACACGCGTCTCATCATTGACACAACCCGTGTCAACAATGCGTCCGTTGAATCCCGCTTGGCCGTGGCTTACCATTCCGAAGTCGATGTTGCGAAGTCTCAACTGCTCAGCAAACTGCTGCACCAATAAATCCGACGAAAGTGATTGAACGATTCCAATGATCTTGATGTGTCCATGTTGCCCTTCCGGAAAAAGCATGTTCATGATGGCGTCACCCACCTTTTGCGGCTTGCCATAGAGTGGCGATACGTGCGGTGAGAGAGACGGTCCTGCGTTGACTTCGACCACAGCTCCCTTTTGTTCGTGAAGTGGACGGCTGATGTCGGTGGCCAGTACATCCAGACCGGCGATATCCAATCCGACGACCCTGGCTGCGATAACCGCTTGTTCGGCGGTTTCTGCATGCACTTCTTCCGTACAATCCGTTGTCAAATCACCCGTTCGTCGTACGACCACGGTTCGGCCAGCTTCTGGAATAGAATCGACCGTGAGCCCTTGTTTGTTCAGTTCGATAATCGCTGGTGCACTTAGAAGTAATGTCCCTAACTGGTCCGAGTAAGCCTCGCCACGCCTTGGATCGGAATTGACAATGGCGACCAATTCCTTGATCGTAAGAGTGCCGTCTCCAATTACGCACTCGCTGTGTCCCTTGGCTGCCGCCACTAGCCGGTTGCCAACCACGAGCAAACGATGATGCTGGCCTAAGGCATATTGCTCCACCAAGATGTCGTCCGTTTCACCGGCCTCCACCGCAAAATCATAGGCCTTCATGATTTCTTCTTCGGTAGTCAACTCGATAGAGATTCCGCGTTGATGATTGGCGCTGCAGGGCTTCACGACCACTGGAAAACCGATTTCTTGAGAAGCGACCCAGGCATCCTCAGCACTGCTAACAGCCCGACCGTGCGGTACTGGCACCCCTACCTGACGCAGCAATCGCTTGGTCAAGTCCTTGTCGCTTGCGATGGCTTCTGCAATGGCACTGGTTGCATCCGTTTCCGCAGTCCAAATCCGACGTTGGTTTTTCCCTTCGCCAAGCTGGACGAGAGACCCACTGTTCAGTCGCGTGTAAGGGATATTGCGTCGCCGGGCTGCCCGCAAGATCGCTCGCGAACTTGGCCCCAATCGCACGTCGTCGGCGAAGTCAAACAGTTCGCGAACTTGAACACCGAGCGGAAAGTCAGCCAATGGGTCGCTTGAATCGATCAGCTCCATGGCCATTCCAAAGCATCGTTCGCTTAAGGCCTGCTCCTCCATCTCCATCGCCAGGACGAGGGCCTCCCCTGATTGCCGTGAATACCGAGGCTCGATACTACGTGCTAGCTCCCCGGTTGGAACACCCGCCATTGCCGAAAACCAACGAGCGCAAGCAAGCCAAAGTTCTGGATCGGTTCTCAAGGAAGTCATTTGCTCGACGATACTGGTCGCATTGACTACGCACTGCGGATGACTGATTGCAAACTGTTTGGCGTCGAGAAAATGCGCAAGTTGTTCAGCAACCTGCCTCGCTCGCGCAGACCAGTCCGTTTTGGAAGGGTTCCGATAATGCACTTCGAGCATGGCCAAAGGGGACCAGCGATTGGGACCACGAAGGGCAACGAATTCATACGTTCGCATCAGGCAAGATAGAAAAGGCGGAGTTGAAGCAGCGTTTAGGTTTGAACCCTCCTCGCGATCGATGTTACGAACGCGAAGTGGGCATGTGGCCGCTAGTGTAACTGAAAACCGCCTACTTGAGCGTCATGACCGGACGAAATCGGATGGTGCCGGTCGCAACTGGCTCGGACATTTTGGTTTCAGCCCCTGAAACCAATTGAATCGAGCTGCGAATCGACTTCTTAGACTCAATAGCCACGGCGGAAACTGCCCATTCGGGATCCTCTTGAAGACGAATGCGACCGGATCGTTCCATGGCGACTCGGTCGTCTGGATCCAATAATGTTGGGGTCCAACGCGGGTTGTTGTCGAAGTCGTCGGGTGGGCTCAGAGGCTGCATGCCGACGTTTCCGCGGGGCGCGAGGGTCTGTGGGATTTCCTGTGTTCCGTTAAGCATGCTGGGCGACAATGGGTTCGGTTGACTCGACGGAGTGTCTCCCATGGCCACGGTATCCCGTGGTTTAAGCAAACCGTTCAGGCTGCTTATGTTCGATGGCGTCTCTATGCTTTTGGAATTCGACTCGCGATCGATGGCAACCATCGGCAAAGTATGAACGTTCAGTGGAATGTCACTAACCTTGATTGTCGAATTGGCCTTGCTTGTCGAATTGGTCGTTCCAGCGTTGTTCAATCCAAAACTGTTCAAGCCAGGACGACGATCTGCTTCCGGGTCCCTGTTCATCATCGAATTGGGAGGCATGACTTGATTATTGGGTAAGACAGGTCCGCCCGTTGGAGGAGCCGTGTAGGGGGTCACGTTCGTATATGGGTTCGTATATGGGCTTGTATATGGGTTTGTATAGCCTTGGTTTGTAAAGCCTGGTGCCGCCGGTGCGCTCGTGGCTGGTCCGTATCCTGAATTGGGGTAGGTTGGCTGAGCGAAGCTGCCGTTTCCGTTTCCATAACCGGGACTCGGTACAGCGGAATAAGTCGGTGGTCCGACTGGAGTTACCGAGGTCGCACCAGGAATGTAAGGAGCTGCCGTGGCCGACGCTGCCGTGGCCGACGCTGCCGTGGCCGACGCTGCCGTGGCCGACGCTGCTAGCGTCGGATCGGATGCTGGCAGAATCTGCCACGCTTGGGCACACATTCCGTTGGCACAAGCTGTCGATGGCATCCAAGCTGCCGTGGGAACGACCCCGGAGAAGTTGCTTGAGTAGGCTGGGTTGGAAACAACTTGACCATTGTAGTTTTGTCCACTGTAGAAGGATTGTTGTCCAACGCTTTGTTGACCCATGTAAGATGGGTTGTACGGCATTGTTGTCAGTGGCAGCGTCGAGGCGGGCATCCCGCTAGAAACTCCCATTCCGCCTGCCGGTGCTGTATAACTTGGTTGCCCTGTGATTTGCATGCCTGCATTGGGAATGAATTGATACGGTTGGGCCACGGGTGCGAACATTGCAGTGTTGGCTAAACCGGTCGGGTTGTAACCTGGACCGGTGATGGACGGCCAACGGTTTGCTTGCAATCCATAATCGCCAAGCAATGGACGCGGGGCGATGACGGGTTGCCGTTGAGCCTGGTATTGGTAGGAAGTGCAAGGCTGAAGGCTGGTTACCGTAGTTCCATATCGCGGGTCAAATGCGGTTACGGGGCGATAGTAGGTGACCGGTGTACGTGCCCACTGCGAATCGTACGCAGCAGTCGGCAACAGCGCAGCGACCGTTTGAGGAAATCCTGGTGCAAACAATGGAGCATTGTTGGTGGGTGGAGAAGCGTAATTGCCGTAGCCGAGAACTTGGTTGCCCGTCAAATTTGCATAGCTTGGAGGAACGTAGCCTGATGACGGATAGACTCCGGGTGAGTATGCTGCAACTTGACCATTCACAGGAACAGGAGCACCAACAGGATAGGCTGGCGGTCGACGTCCGAAAAGCGAATCGAACCATGGACCTGCTTGACTCGTTTGCGCGATTAGCGTTACAAAGCAAACAGCTGCGGCGACAACCACAAGACGTTTCGGTATCAACTTCATGGATGACGATTCCTGATGGGACTGGATGAAGGCAACTTGCCATCGGCGAAAAAGTGTGGAAGAGGACAAGTCTGCATCAATGAGATGCCATACCCCCGTCCTGGGTCAACAAAAACAGCACCTTATTTTTCTGATTCGACGAAGAACGATCGGTTACGGGTCCACTTGTATCGAACGTAACAATTGCAACATGGTCTTAGATGGGCAAGTCAACTCCAACGAAAATCCAGAATCCGACACACAATCCCAAGTGGGACAGGTGGTCATATCGGATAGGATGCCCAGTCTGGGGCTGCCGACAATGGGCCGATCAAGTCTATCCGAACGGGACGCAAAGCGAGGACTATTTGAAATGGTACAGCCACTTGTTTCCTACCGTCGAAGGCAATAGCACCTTCTATGCAGTCCCACCCGAATCCACATTTGAGAAATGGCGCGATTCCTCCGCCGAGACATTTAAGTTCTGCTTCAAGTTCCCTCGCAAAATCTCACACGATTTGCGATTGTTGCGATGCGAATCAGAGCTGACAGAATGGCTTGATAGGCTGTCGATACTGCATGACGCAAGCCGACTTGGCCCGACCTTTCTCCAGCTTGCCCCTTCGTTCTCTTTTGCCTACTTTACTCAGCTTGGTTCGTTCTTAAAGAAATTGCCAAGGGACTGGCCATGGGCTGTTGAAGTTCGACACAAAGACTGGTTTGATAACGGGGATATGGAATCCCGCTTGAATGAGTTATTGCAGGAGTTAAGCATCGACAGAGTGCTGTTTGACTCGCGACCGCTCAATGCGATGTTAGCATCGGATGTCACTGAGGAGACTTCTCAAACAAGAAAACCCAAAAGCCCATTTCGAACGACGGTAACAGGCCGGCGTCCAATGCTCAGGCTCATCGGCCGGAATGACCCTTCTGAAGTTGCAACCTATTGGGAAGGGTGGTCGGAACAGATAGCCAATTGGATGCGAGAAGGCTATCAACCTTGGATCTTTACCCACGCCCCTGACGACGCCTACGCACCTGGACTCGCGCGACTCCTGCACGACTTCGTTCGATTGCATTTGCCCGAGTTGCCATCACTGCCAGAGTATCGTGGTTTAGTGCAAGCAACGAAGGAACCAGAGGGTGATTTGAAACAATTGAGACTCTTTTAGCGTGGGCTAGCGATGTGTGGCACGCCCCAGAGCGATAGCCATGTGTGGCACGCCCCAGAGCAATAGCGATGTGTGGCACGCCCCAGAGCAATAGCCATGCGTGGCACGCCCCAGAGCAATAGCGATGTGTGGCACGCCCCAGAGCGATAGCGATGGGCGTGGGAAGTGAGGCAAATGTATATAACTTGCCAGCGACGGACGGTCCGATCGGAGCCTGCCACCGACGGACGGTTGACTCGTCGCTTACCACCGGACGTAAAGTCCGATCGGAGCTTGCCTCCGACGGACGCCGTTTTGGTGTACTAGAAGTGCGGCTCCGACCTTAATTCCGCACTCGGCTCCCGCCTCGACCGCCTTAGGCGGTCGAGGCGGGAGCGGAGTGCGGCGGTTGGAGGGCCGTTACGTAGGACGCCAAAACAAGGTTGAGAGGAGGCAAGCTCCCGCACCACCTATGTGAATTATTGGTGAAATTGCCTCACAGCGTTGCTCATTTGGGCATGCCTTCCGCTGCCTTCCGCCATCCAAATGCATGCAAGTTGCGAGCGTCCACATAACGAGCGTCGGAGTTGGCCGCATTGAGCAGGACTACGATCAACTCGCGCCCGTCCCGCTGACTGCACGAAACCAAACAAGCACCTGCAGCGTCTGTCGTTCCGGTTTT
Source organism: Pirellula sp. (assembly GCA_043743995.1). Classification (GTDB taxonomy): domain Bacteria; phylum Planctomycetota; class Planctomycetia; order Pirellulales; family Pirellulaceae; genus JBKCUI01. The sequence continues at coordinate 7,607 of JAYTVM010000387.1, forward strand.
GAGCCCTGTGTATCCATCAATACTCAACAATCGGTTGGTGTTTTCCCATTTCAAATTGCGTTGGTAGCCGCCGATGCCCGTGACCTCGCAACCATGCTGTCGACACGTCACATAGTCGCGAAAACGAGGCACTTCCAAAGCCGCTTTGGCCAAGCGAGCCAAGTCCAATGCTGTCGATAAATGAGCTTGATCCGTCAGCCCGTGCGGGTTCACAAAGTTTGTTTGCACCATGTTCAACTCACGGGCCGTAATGTTCATTTGCTCGATAAATCGATCGAAAGACTGCTTGTCATCCAGATTCGCTTCCGCCTTTGCAAATTTGCGGCCAAAGTGTTCCGCCAACGCCACCGATGCGTCATTGCCTGACGGCAACATCAAACCATACATCAACTCGCCAACGGGTAGACGCTCGCCAGCACGTACCCCGGCAGTGGAGCCAATGGTATCATCCGCACGTTTCGAAAACGTCAACATTTCATCCAGCACTTGTGGCTGCCCTTCAGCGAGCTTAAGCACTAAATACGCAGTCATTATCTTGGTTGTGCTAGCGATGTGCATCGAAGTCTGCGACTTGTTCGACGCTATCGACTGGCCACTGGCTCGATCCACGATCGTCCAAGCGGTGCAGGTCACTTGCGGCGGACCAAACGGATCATCCGATGGTTTCTTTTCAAGCTTTTCCGAGTTCACCACCTGCGGTGCAGGCAATGGTTGGTCTTGTTCGATCAAGGCACCGAGCGATTTCCAAGTCGCTTCATCCACGACTCCCGTCGCTTCCAGATTCACTTGCTTTTGAAAGGCCTTTACGGCCGCTTCCGTTGCTGGTCCAAAGTCACCGTCGACAGAAAGGGTCCCTGCGGGTGATAGTCTCCCTTTGAGTGTCCGTTGCAAGGATTCGACCAGATCGCCCGTCGCACCCATCCGCATTGCCACGGCTGGCGACGTTGCTGGCTCTTTGTCCAAGGTCTTTGGAGCGAGCAATTCGTAAGCAGCTTTCGCGATGTCAGCGCAAAGTTTGTTGCCAGCGTTGTCGTCTGTCCAACGAATATCTTTGTTATTGTCCGTCAAGACACACAACGCGATCGTACATCCAGGCCCCATCAACAAGCCCGCATCGGTCCGAACTCGCGTAACCGATCCAGTCTTATGGGCCACTTTGACTTTGGCCGGTAATAGCAATGGAAACCTTGATTTGTCATCGCAATTCACCAAGTGGTCAAGCATCGCTGCAGTCGCCTCTGTGCTCGCTAATTCGCCTCGCTTCAATTGGACTGACAGATTGACCATGTCGAGAGCCGTGGTACTACCGAGCCCATACTTTTCGCTTCGTTCCTGCGCAATGGACAAGTCACGACGAAACACTTTTGCGTTAAGCTGTGTTTCCGGGAATCCCAATTGCTTCATCGCATCGGTGGTCGCCGGCAGACCAATCGCATCGATCACTAAGTTCGTGGCGGTATTGTCCGAGTAAACAATCATCAAGCGAATTGCATCCCTCAAGGAAATCGTCGTGCCTGGTGAGAAGTGGCTCGTCAGAATCCCCGAACCTTGGACCATATCCTCTTTCTTCACTTCCATACGCTGGTCCAGTTTGACTTTGCCAGCAGCAACTTGGCGATACGCTTCCACCATGACAGGCAGCTTGATCAGACTCGCAGTCGGCATCACAACATCACCACGCATCGACCAGCGTGTATCGCTTTCAAAATGATACAGCGAGACAGTCACATCCCCTTGGTAGCCCTTAAAAAGTGGCTCAATCGCGTCCGCGATCGATTTCTCAGTCGGCGATTGGGCTTGAATAAGACCCAACAAAGTGCCGCTGGCGATTAGCAAATGCAACCAAAAGACCACCCGCATCGATTTCGAAAGGCCGAGAAAACTTAAAACCATTAATTAACTCCGATTAGAGACTCTGTCCGTCTGATTAGAGATTCCGTCCGACCACGGTGTGTTCGGCGACGTAGTCGTGTCTGCGATAGCATAGCACTGATTGAACCTAGCGTCCTCTTAGGCAAGGGGCCGTTTGGGGTGGCACGTCCCTGAGGTACGAAGGGCGTGGTGAGTCGCTAAAGTCATTTGCCTCACTTCCCACGCCCACGCTAATCGCTTTGGGCGTGCCACACCGAGGCTTGGTAGTATTATGTATGCGGCTCGCCTTAGCGTTCCATGAACTTCATTCGCTCCTCCGTTGTCAATTTCTCAATCGCATATCGCAACATGGTGCGGGGCATTTTCTTAGCGTTCTGTTCCAAAAAACGGACAAGTTGTTCCTCGTCCACTTGCCCCATTTCTCTAAGCATCCAGCCTACTGCTTTGTGGATTAGATCGTGAGGATGCTTAAGAAGCAGCTTTGCAAGTTTCTTGATTTCAAGGAACTCATGCTCCCTGATTAATGCATGCGTGGCGACCACAGCAACGCGCTGCCGCCAAAGATCATCGGATGACGCCAACTCAAACAGAACGCGACGATCCTCTGAGTTTTCCGAAACGTATTCGCCAACAATGTGCCTAGCGGAGGAATCAACGAGATCCCAGTTGTCAACGCAATCCAAATGATCCAGATAGAATGCGTAGAGTGCGGTACGCTGCGAATCCAGCGAATATTCAAATCGGTGCACCAAAACAAAAAGAGCTGACAATCGGCTCTCGTGCCAAGGAGATCGAAGCGCTAAACTCAATTCCTTCAAAGGCATCTCTCGAAACGCCTTCGCAATCTTGCGTTGGTCGGGAACGATTACCCCCAAAAACTGGTCTCCCTCTCCGTAGCCGCCAGGCAAGCACTGGAAAAAGGAAGGGAGGGAAGCAGCCTTGTCGGGCCTTGCACACTTCTTCAATTCTCCCAGTAAAGAATCCGCTGCCAGATTTTTCATGAGTCTCATCGTTGGGAATCGCATCGTTCGTCAAGGCCTTGAACGATGCGATCAGAACCCGTTAGGCACAAGAATCAAACTTGGGCAATGTTGATGTAGGCATGCACGTGTGGGGCTCCTCGGAAGTGCACCACAGTGCTCGGTCCCTCAATCCTCCAAATATCCCATATGCTGTCCTTGCCGAGATCTTCCTGTTGGTAGAAAGCAAACCGCAATTGGTCGATGCCACCCGCAGCCTCGATCAACTTCATGGCTTCGTCGCCATCTTCTTTTCGATAAGGTGCCAACAATGTAGTTAGACAATCCTTGACGAGCCCTTTCTGTTCTTTGTTCATGGTAGATACGGCTAGTCCAGGGAACTTGCCTTTTTCACCTTGAATTCGAATGTCGGTCTCTTTCGGCGCAGCGGTGGAAATCAGAGCTTGTTTGGATTGATCTTTATCCATGGCCGCAAAGACTTCGTTTACCTTTTTGGTTTGATAGTAGAAAATATTCGCATCCGCGCTCGATTCTTCTCCGTGGCCGTAGACCATGCCACCACCAAAGGCAGTCTTTGGCACCGAATCGCCGTCGGCGCGCAAGGTCAAGTGCCTGCCTGTCAACAGCCATTGGAAATCGCCCGCTGCTGGATTGCCAAAAACGGCGACGCTATACGCACCTAGTCCACCGTCGTCGTCATCCATTTGTCTGTTCAAGCGTTCGTAACCTTCTTCACTCGTTAACCCGCGCACAATCTTATCGATCATTTCGCGTTGGGGCGCCGTGAAGAAATCGCTTCCGATCAAGGGTTTGGTAACGTGCCAATTTGCGTTGACTTTACTTCGCAAGGCGTCAGAAAACGGTCGGCAGATTTCAGCACGCTGTTGTTCCGAAAGGCTTGCATGGAACTCACCGACGATCGTTTCGGCCTTGCTGTTTCTCGCCGACTGACCATGAACCATTCGAGCGGCCAGCGGAAGCACCGCGATACTCGCAGCAGCTTGCAAAAAGTCTCGTCGAGCAATCGGGTTTTTCGATGGAGAACCGCAATCAGGACATTTCTTTGGATTCATAATCATTGCCTCTCTAGGGTTTGGCCACTGCGGAACGGAGTTCGAGTGGAGGGATGGAGTGGATTGTTACCCGGGCGAACGAGGAAACATCCTCGATATCTTACACCTGTTTTGCCCAGGATGCACGCATTTTGGACCGAGCACTCTGCTACTCTCCTTACTTAGCGTTATTTGGCGTCGCGAACGAATTGGTTCATCCAAGCGATCATTTCGTACTGCGTGTGCAAAACCGATTGGCGAGCACGATATCCATGGCTTTCGTGGGGCAACATGACCAGTCTGGCAGTCCCTCCGTTCCCCTTGACCGCCTGGAACATCCTTTGGGATTGGACTGGGAAAGTGCCAGGGTTGTTGTCATTTTCTCCATGAACAAACAAAATCGGCGTCTTGATCTTGTCGGCATGCATAAACGGGGAAACGTTGGCGTAGACTTCCTTCGCATCCCACAACGGTCGTCGTTCCGACTGGAATCCAAACGGGGTCAAGGTGCGGTTGTAAGCTCCGCTACGTGCAATCCCCCCTCGAAACAGTTTGCTGTGAGCCAGTAGATTGGCGGTCATGAACGCGCCATAACTGTGCCCGCCTACGCCCACGCGACTCCCGTCCGCAACACCCATTTCCACGGCCTTATCGATAGCTGCTTTGGCGGCTCCGACAACTTGTTCGATGAAGGTGTCATTCATGGTTTCTGGATCGCCAATCACTGGCATGGTAGCGTCATCCATGATCGCATAGCCTTGAGTCAGCAATGTCAAATGACTTAGCCCAGCGATACGGGTGAATTCGGAGGGATTTGCCGACACTTGACCGGCCGTACCCGCATCGTTGAACTCCATCGGATAGGCCCAAACAATGAGGGGCAAGCGAGTCCCCTCTACATGGTCGGCAGGCAAGTAAAGCGTCGCCGACAAAGGGACGCCATCGCTGCGCTGGTACTTGACGATTTGCTTTTTAATACCCCTAATCTGCGGAGTTGGATCCTTGAAATCAGTTAAAGCGACATCCGTGTTGGCTGCCAGATCTCGCAAGTAATAGTTCGCGGGACTGGTTGGCGACTCACGTCGCGTGATGAACGTGGGCTTATCGGTCTCTTCCATCGAAAGAACCGAGGCGATGCTTTCGAGTGTTCCTGGCGTGCATCGCCAAAGTCGTTGCGTCTCCAACGTCTCCAGATTTTTTCGATCCAGGAACGGCAAGTTCCCTTCGGGGCTTGCTCCTTGACCTGCTAGCCATACCCATGCACCGACTTGCTGCGCTACGAAAAAACCAGTCTTGTCCGCTTTAAAAAGCATGCGTCCTGGGTCGCCGTAACGATCTCGCATGCTCCTATCGACGACGATCTTCGGTTTTTGATCCGGTTGATCTGTATCGTACAACAAGGACCGAACCCATCGACGGTCGCGATCCGTTTCGGTCGCCATGAGCCACGACGCTTTTGGAAACGAGGCGAGTCCAGCGTAGCGATGTTCCAACCGGATCAGGTCGCGAGGGGGCGCGTTAAAGGGAGCCGCGAGAGACTTGATTTGCTCACGGAACGGCACCTTCTTGCGAGGATCGCCTTCATCCAAAGCTTCGGTCCATACGAGCGTTGCTGGATAGCCAGCCCGCCAATGGACCAAGCGAGGTCCCATCCGAACGCCTTCAATCGGAATGTTTTCCTCAAGCGGTACATCCGCAACTTGATGAAGCACTTTGCCGTCGAGATTCCAAACTTGGATGGTGTGTGGAAACGAACCTGCGGTCAACTGATAGGAGAAAGGCCTGTGGATGGTGGTAACCAACAGATGATTGCCATCGGGAGAAACTCCAGCCACATCGATCAGGTCCGGGTTACCGATCTCGATAGTCGGTGCGTTGGCTTGCAAGAGTGCGAGTTGTGACGTTCCGAAATACACAAACAACTGCTCATCATGAGCGTTGGTCAACAAGTCCTGGTAGGTTCGGATGGGTGATACATTTCCAAACGACTCTTGAATGTTTGGTCCGGTAGGCGCTTTAGGGGCCTCAGGTTCCGGGCCGCGGGTTGAGGGAACCAGATTGCAGAGTATGCGTTTGCCGTCCGGCAGCCACTCAACCGATCCCAACACGGTCGACAGACGATCCGTCAATAGGACGGGTTGCTCAAGTCGATCAAGAGAAACCCACCACAGTTGGGTTCCTTTATCCGTGACGTTCGCAAAAACAAACGATTGCGAGTCGTGCGACCAACTGATCAAAGTAATACGTGCATCCGTTGGGACGGGGATGCGAGTCAGAGTCGTTGAGTCACGCTGACGCAACGACAGACCTCGCAAGTAATCCGTTTGAAAACCACCGTTGGCAACCGGATCGATACGCATGCCTGCGATTCCGATCATGCGCCGAGCTAAATCTGCAATGTCTGGCATGGCGTTCCGATCGACGTACAACATCCACTTTGTGTCGGGACTGAGAGAAACAGACGGCTCAGGCTTGGCATCGACGATATCGACGACTTCCTCTGGCGGCATCCGATAAGTGGATTGTGCCTGCGACGGAGATTGCATAGTTAATAACTCAATAGCCACGCAGGCAATCGTGAAAAACGGGATGAATTTATTGCAAATCATTTTGAAGATTATCCCTAAGAGGGAGTTGATGTAATTTCGATCGGATGTCTGCAAGGCACTCAGGCTATTCGCGTGAGTACTTGAACCCAAGGCGGCTGTGCTAGCAAACCGGGAAACTTAGCACGCCCAGCTGCAATGTGACCGGAACGCCCGTGCAAATCAAGTGCCTCGTGACTTTCCCATTCTTCGATAAAGGTAAACTTGGTCGGATCATCTAGATCGACATGGAGATCGTACCGCAGACAGCCTGTTTCTTGGCGAGTGGGAGCAACGAAGCTCTCCAATACGGTTCGCAAAGCGACTTCGCTGCCCGGCGTTGCATGGATATGCGCAACAACATCAACCTTCATAATTCCCTCTCGATTCGTTTTCATTTTGCAGGTGCCAGATTCGTGAGAATCGGACGTATCTAGTACTCGACCGCAGTATTGGTCCAAAAAAGTATTGGACCCAAAAACGGATAATAGGCCAGATGGGTCTCCAAATGCAAGCAATAACGAAATGCGTCGAGAGAATTCTTTCGCTAGCAAATTGAGCGGAACATAGGTTGGTTAGAGCCGACGATAGTGCTTCGTTGCCATCTCGGTTCGCTCTTCGATCATTTTTAGGGTGCGAGCTGAAATACTTAGAAAGGTATGGAAGTTGAGGCGGCGGGAAAGAGTGGCAAAATTTCCGAGCCATAAAAAGATGGCTGGCCCCTGCTTGTGGCCGGCTTGTGGAATGTCGGCCGGGGGTCGCCGCGGAGCAGCGCCCCCGAGGTTCTATCCCGATAGGGATTACAGAGAGTAGCCGGGGGTCGCCGCGGAGCGGCGCACCCCCGGACAACGAAATGACTAGAAAAATGGCCCTGAAAGGGTCAAAGATTCCAAGATCCCTTCAGGATCGGAACGCATCTTTTCGGCCCACGGTTAACTCTTCTCCGCGCGAGTGCCTCCCAGATGATCTACTACCCCGTGATTGGGCAAATCCAACGATCTCAAAATTGCGTTGTTCGCTAACCCAATCCACTTCTCATTCAGGGAACCGAGATCGCACGATCCAATCCAAAAACGAATTCCAAGTTCGTTGCCCCCATTTCAACCTTATCGCCGAATCGTTCTCGGAATTTCTGTCAGCCCGTACCGTCAACACATCATTCGTCGAGTGTAGCACGGCACTCCGTGCCGTTACCGCTACCGTCTCGCGCGAAACCAAACCCTCAGGTGCTTCAGTGTAGCAAGGCACTCCGATCCGCAATTCCTCGTGCCGCAATTCCTCAACCCGAGAAACCGCGGCCAGCGGTCCTACGAGCCAAGGTGTCTGTGGTAAACTCCTAAGGGGACAACGAAATGCCCGCACCGGCAACGAATGAAAGTTCAACAAGCCGTTGCACCTGATTTCGCGATTAGCCTCAAGTATTACTAGCAACCTCACCGACGCGAAACAGGTGAACTAAATCGTTATCGTAAGGAGTATCGTGGCACTTCATCCTCGGAGGCTCTTTTGCAACGCCATTGGTGACTTCTATGCGACGGGAACGAATCCAGAATCAAACGAACAGAGACCTCGATGGATGGGTGATTGTTTGACTTGTCATGGCCCAGAGTCGCAGCCGCAATGAACATTTTGTGGCGGGATTTGTCGTCGAATCCGGCTGGACTCATTTCGCCTGACTGGCATGGCGATGTTTTGGCCAATCGTATCAAGGGACAGATAGGGACACCACTTCTTTTCGGGGGGTGGTTTCTCTAAAAGTCGCCCCCCCCACATTCGTCAGAGCGATGATGGTCAATACTGGCGAGTTTACTATTTCGTTTCTTGCAAAACGCTTTCGAATGTAAATCAAACTGTTTTCTGCGAAAATTTGGTTAGGAGGTGTTCGACGGAATTAGCGGTGACGTTGTTGGCAGGGACGCAGTGGGTGGCAGTTCGTTTGGAATTGTTTTCGGTTCGGATTGGCCTGCGGAGCACGAACAAGCGAGATTGGCTTCGGGTCGATTCAGCACTAGTAGCCCGACCCTGGGCAGATAAGAGGCTCGGGTTGTATTCAATGGAATTGGCTAGCAATGTCCAAAGCTCATCGACCTCCATACGGCGCGGGCTTGATCGAAAATTGAGAATCCTCTATTTACGCAGTTATGGGAAACGATCTTGGGAAATCAGGAACAACATTTGGTGCGCCAACCATGCTCCAGTGGCGTTCGGTTTTTTGCTTTGTTTTGTGGGTTAGCGTGTCCGCTAGGGGCCTGAACGCGCAGATCAATCTGATCCCTCCAACGCAACCGCATCCAGCTCAATACAATCCGCCCCAATTCAATAATCCTCAGCGGTCCGACGCTACCCCACAGTTCCGAGCAGCCAGTCAGCCGAACGTTCGAAGCGCTCAGCAATCGGCGCAAATTCCACTACCCGTTCCATCTCCACCGACGGCAGTTGGAACCGGTGTGGGACTGCCAGCCAAGGTGCAATCGCCTGCGCCCGTCAGTGATGCGGTTTCCATCACGCCAGAAGCGGTCAATAACCGCTTGCAGCAATTGCAAGCCGCAACGGATCTCGAGCCGACGCTCAAACAAACGCTCACGGCCATTTACGAAGCGATTTATGCGGAACTTAAGAGTCGAGCCGACAGCGAGAAGGTCCTCAAGGAGTTTATCGTGGCGTACGAGGCCGCGCCGGCCGCACTTGCAGAAGCCAAAAAGCGAAAGGAAAACCCAAGACCGAGAGTCGTCTTTTCCGATGGAAGTCTCGAATCCACATCGCGTATTGAGACGCTTCAAAACTATCAATTGGAAGTTCAAGCGCTGGCCCAAGCTGCCACGGATGGTCGCGTCCGTGTCGAAACGGCAATCGTTTCCAGAGAAGCCAAACGCAAGGAGCTTCCAAGATTACTCGAGGACGACAAGATCTCGATCACAAAGCTAAACGACGAATTGGCTTTGCCCGCTGTGGACGGAATTGATCCGAGGATTCGAGAAGCGAATACGTTGCTGTTGCGAGCCAAACTTTTGGCCCTCACCGAGCGAATGCGTCGGCTGGAACAAGAGCAGCGCACGTACGATGCGGAAAACGAGCTACTTCCGGTAACCAAGGAAGTCTTGCTAATCGAGGAAAAATTTCAGCAAGCCAAATTAAAGGAAGTGAACGAGGAACTCAGCAAGCGTCGCGAAATACTAATAGCGGATCAGAAAAGTGTTGCCGAAAAACTGGTGTTGCATGCGGTTCCAGAACTCAAGAAACCAGCCGAACAGTTGGTCAAACGGGCTGACGATTGGCTGCAATTGGCCAAACAAAATTCCTCGCTCCGCGTAGACATCGACTCCGCCACTGGAGAGTTGAAGCTATGGACCGATCGGTTCAAAATCATGACCGATCGAATATCCACTAAGAGCAGTAAGCATGTCTCCAATTTCAATAGTTGGGTCGGACTAATGCTTCGAAAACAGCGAAATGAATTACCGGATATTGGCCAACTCGCGTTAAGGCAGCGTGACTATCAGACACGTATCCTCACTACACAAACCCTCATTCTCGAACTCGACGATTGGAAAGCTTCGTCGGCCTTGTCCCTAGACTCAACGCAATCGACCCAGCTGAACAACAACGCAATTTATCCGTTTGAAAATGCGTCCTTTCATGACCAGCAACGCACGCTTCAATCGCTGGAACACCGACTGGTCGATGAGTTTCGACGCGATGCCGATAAGTACTTTGACAATCTGTTCATCCTGGCTGAGACAAATCAAAAGAGCATTGATAAGGTTCGGCTCTACCGCTCGTTTATTGATGAACATGTCCTGTGGATCCGGTCCAGCGAACCGATCACCAAGTCGGATTTTCGGCTACTCTGGCCATCGCTAAAGTGGCTCTTTGATTTGCAAAACTGGCGAATGATCCCGACTCAGTTGTGGAACGATCTCCTTACGCATCCATGGGGTTACTTGTTGGGACTGTCGTTTTATGTCACGTTGCTCGTCAATCTAAAGCGTCTCAAGAAACACATCCAAGACCAAGGATCTATCGCTGCCAAATCCAACTGCACGTCCTTCCTACCAACCGCCAAAGTGGTTGCGGATTGCGTTTTGCTTAGCTCGCCTCTCGCGGTGCTCCATCTGATACTGGGTTGGCGATTGATGAGCACTTCGGAGGGAAATGCCTTTGTCGACGCGATCGCCATGGGTTTGATGGTCAGCGCGCGGTATTTTTTCCCACTGGAGATGATTCGCCAAATTAGTCGTACGGGTGGACTAGCAGAGAATCATTTCCAATGGCCAAGCCGTTCCACTCAGTTGCTACGAAAGAACCTTCGATGGTTCATCGACTTGGCAATACCAGCGGTCACCGTCGTGGGAATCGTAACCCAATTTGGTGAAATGCGTTGGGAAAACTCGCTAGGACGATTGACCTATAGCGTGCTGATGTCCCTATGTTTTATTTATCTGTTGGTGCTATTGCATCCAAAGAAAGGCGTGTTTTGCGATTTCCTGAGTCGCAACGCTGGCGGATGGATCGATCGGCTGAAGTATATCTGGTACTCGGGCTTCGCCTTAGGTCCATTGGCTTTGATGAGTATGAGTCTCATGGGGTATCACTACACCGCCATTCGCTTAACAATGCTTTTGCATACAACTTTCATCACGTTGGTTGGCTTACTGTTGTTATCTAGCTTGATCCGTCGATGGCTCCTGCTCAGGAGGCGTGAAATCGTCGTTTCCCAAGCCAGACTGAGACTGGAGGATGCCAGACGACGCGACCCAGGTGCAGTCACGTCCAGCAGCCAGAACTCAACTGCGAGTGCCATCGACTCCATGTCGGATCTCGCCCAAATCAACGCTCAAACTATTCGATTGGTTAGAAGCACTCTGGTCTTTGCCGCCATTGGTGCAGTGGCTTTCATTTGGTCGGGAGTCTTGCCTGCCGTAAGTGTCCTCGAATCGGTTGAACTATGGAGAGTCGAGGGTGCCATACCCGACAAACCAACTTGGATCACTTTGGCGGATCTTTTTGTAGCTATCCCGATTGCCATCATGACTGCGGTCGCAGCGAGGAACTTGCCGGGCCTCCTTGAAATTGCCTTGCTACAACATTTGCCTCTCGAGAACGCCGTTCGCTACGCCATCGCATCGCTATCTCGCTACACGTTGCTGATCTTGGGTATTGCCATGACCTTCAATAGCATCGGCGTTCGTTGGGCGAGCATTCAATGGCTCGTCGCCGCGCTAGGGGTCGGTTTGGGATTTGGTCTTCAAGAAATCTTTGCCAACTTCGTTTCAGGCTTGATCCTACTTTTTGAGCAACCCATCCGAGTCGGCGATGTGATCACGCTAGGTGATACGACTGGAAGCGTTTCCAGGATTCGTATGCGAGCGACGACCGTCACCAATTTCGATCAGCAAGAGCTCATCATTCCCAATAAGGACTTGATCACCGGCAGGCTCCTGAACTGGACTCTCACCGACACAACCAGCCGAATGATCATTCAGGTCGGTATATCCTACGACTCGGACCCTGAGCTCGCGTGCTCACTTTTGCGAGAGGTCTGTTCGAATCACCCCAATGTATTGAACGAACCTCCGCCAACCGCTTACTTTGAACAGTTTGGTGATAGCACGCTCGATCTCAAAGCCAGATTCTATTTAGCAAACTTGGACCAGCGATTGCCTACCCGACATGATCTGCACACCCAGATCCGAAAACGGTTTGCGGCTGCTGGAATCGAAATATCCTTTCCACAACGAGATCTGCATTTGCGAAGTGTCCCACACGACTTGGTTTCGATATTGAATGGCGAAAAAGCGGCTGCCTCACTTCCGTTGCCCCATTCCGCGACTCCTGTCGGACAATCAACAAGCAAAGTTCACGTACCCGTGCCACCGGAAACCAGCTCGAGAAAGGGCGGAAAAATGCAGGGTGAATAGTCGATTGGAAGCTTCGATGGTCGGTGGTGTCTCGCAATGCAACAGGAGCCCATCCACGGTCAACGGCAATAATTCCACCCGAAAGAGGTCTAAACTGCACCCAAAAATGTCCCCTCTTCTAATTTGAATCGAGCAGGGTAGGGACTAGATTTTGACGCGATACTTCCGCTAAGATTAGGTGCTAGACAAGAGTGAGTTTGTACGTCAATCATTCTGCCATCGAGACGAGTTCGTATTTTTATGTTGCTAAGGAGAATGGGGAATGTCTGCTGATTGGTTTTTCATGAAGAAGAGTTTTTTTGGTGGGTCAAAGACAGTTGGTCCAATTGCCGAGTCTGACTTCCTACGCAAAATCGAGAAGGGCGAGATATCACCTGAAACGATGGTCTCTAGCACTTCGAAAACCCATGGTCATTGGATGCACTTAAAAGAGATTCGCGCAGCCCATCAACATTGGAAAAAATCACATCCATCATCTTCCAATGGTGCCGCGTAGTCGTAGGTCGTTTTAATGAACGTGACCGTCCGTATCTTCACGTCACTCTCTCGGTCTTCGATTGCCAGCAATAGCACCGGCATGTTCTTCGTAGGACGGCCATCTTGATAAGTCGACTGAGCACTGCTCGGATGTGAGATTTACTCCACTGGCAGTTGATCGCGAGATGCTGTGGTGCAGGCCCGGGTCGCAGGCGCGTGCTCGTTACTAGGTTCTGAAACTCTTTGCAAGCCAACAACACAAGCTGCAAGTCGGACGCTAGCAGCGTCCACCACGTGGCTAACGGCGCAGTAGTTCGACAATTTGCAAGTGGTTTCGGCGTTTGGCCCACTCGATAGGCCGTGCCCATTCTGGTTCGTTGGATTGATGTGGAGGTGCACCTCGCTCCAACAGGTATTGAACCATCTCCAAGTGACCAAACTTGGCTGCCCAGCCTAGCGGTGTAGAACAGAGTTCTTCGTCGCGAAGATCAAGCCTGCCGCCATGTTCGATGAATAGCTCGGCCAAATCAAGCCTGCCCTTGCCCGCGATCGTGTGCATAGGTGTTACGCCTAACCAGTCGCGTCGGTTAGCGTCCATGCCACGCCGAAATAGCAGTCGATTGATCTCAGGATTCTTAGCAGCTATTAACCAGGCTGGAAACTCGACCCTCGTGGGAAGATCAGGACAGTAGCGGAGCATCAAATGTGCAAACGCGTCCTGCCCTTCGCCAGCCGCATTGGCAAAAGCAATGGGATCATCGGCCAATTGTGGGTTGGCGGCAAAAACAGCAGCGCCTGTGAGCACGTCGCCATAATAGGCCAACAACTCGACGGCCCGCGAAGCACCATGAGAGCACAGCAGATTGATAGCGCGTTGATCCTCGTTCGATATCGCTCGACTCAAGGCATCCGCTGAACTTTCAACGCTTTGGTTGGGGACCGATCCGGCTTCAAGCAGCACCTGGGCTATTTCATGATGGCCTTCTACGATTGCAGAGTAGAGTGCGCGGCCGTACGGTGCAATTCCTGGTTCAGGCAAATTCGGATCGGCACCCCTTGCCAACAACAACTTCACGATTTCCAAGTGACCACCCTGCGAAGCGTTGTACAGTGGAGATCCCGAGCCCGGATAGTAGGTTCGACATTCGGAAAGACGATTGGCGGCGGCGGCATCCTGGGTCAACAATTTGCGTACGCGATCCATGTTGCCCATCATGCAGGCGGTGCACATATCCAAGTAAGCACCGCGCGATAGCAAGTGCTTTAGTATGGCGTCGGGGCTATGCGGCCAATCGCGTGAGACCCGGCTCCAGCCGCGAAAATGGTAGTCACCATGAAAAAGCTGGAGTGGTCTAGCTCCATCCAAACGTTGCGCCTCAATACTCGCTCCACGCTGCAGTACGAGATCGATCAAATCCGGTTGCCGAGTCATGGTGGCCCAGTGAATAGGCTCGTTGGAACCATCGTCGCGCGCGGCAATCCAGTCGGGATGTTGGTCCAGCAACTGAGTCAGCTTTTCAAGATCCTGTTCACGGATCGCTTGAGCAAGCGTCTCGCCTGCGTTGGGTGGAACCTCGGTACCATGAACCTCGGCACCATGGATCCACCGAGAAAGTACCTGCTCCATCTCGCGATAGCCACGATCTTGGGAGATTTGAATCAAGGAGTCGTTGATCATCAGGCCGACTGGGTTCGCACCAGCCGCCAACAGGAATTGGACGACCTCGACTTGATTCTCGCGTACCGCAAAGTAAAGCGGAGTGCGATAGGCGAATTGGCATTCGACCAGCTCGGGGTGAGCGGTCACCAGTCGCTTGAGCTCATCCAGTTCGCCAGTTCGGCTGAGAGTAAACATTTGCCAAACTTGGTTGCCCGTTCCGGTCGACCAGACCAGCGGCTTGTCTGTTCTCAATTCGTCTGGTCGCCTCATGTCCGGACTCCATTGGTGGCCTAAGCGGAAAAATAGTATGGAACCGCGGACGCCGAGTGCCGAGGGCTATCAGAGATCGCCGGGAATGATTTCCCCATTGTTTCGAGTGATGAGTGCGCCGACCACTTCGAACGAGATAGAGGCACTGACGAACGACACCGAACCGTCGCAACGCGCCACGTTGGCACCGCCTGTGTGGAAGGCGTAGATCTCGTCATCATTGGAGCAGTTGACCGCCTTTGTACGAGTTGCAGCGGCCGCTGTTACGACGGGCGTTGAGGCCGAACCGATGGCACCGCCAGTTGTCGGATTGCAGGCATCAAAAGTCAACGGAGTCCGGTGGTCCGCCCAAATGCCTGCGCCAGCGGTGTTGACGTATGTCGTAGCGGTGGCTGTAGCGGATCCTCGACGTCCTAGATTGTAAAGCGCCGGGTTTCCCGCCGCCTCCACAAACGCGATGGTATTGGAAGAGCCATCGTTGATCGAACCAAAACTGGTGATGACATTGGGTTGAAACGCCGCGGTCCAGCCAGAGCCCGGATTCGGAGTTAACCGACTTGCCGTATCCGCGCGAATGCGATTGAAAACGAAATAGTCTGTCACAGAACCGGTAACGGTACCAAACGTCACGCTATTGATCGTTCGTGTGCGTTGCGAATCCGGAGCCGACGGGCAAGTGAACATCGGGACGGAGGATGCAATGCCCGCGCGGTTAGGAGAGGGCGGCCCCTGGCGCCAATCTTGGGCGGCATTGAATTGATTGAGCAGAGCGCCTTGTTCGTAGTAGGGAAGAAGAACGAACAGAACACTGCGGGGCCTCTGATTGGCGGGAATCGGCCGCGGAAACGCAACGACAGGTGTGGTGTCGTCGTCATAGCTCGACGGTGGCAAACCCTTCAACGCGCTTTCGAAATTCATCATCGCAAGCCCGATCTGCTTGAGATTGTTCTGACACGACATGCGACGTGCTGCCTCGCGTGCTGCTTGCACCGCGGGTAGTAAGAGCCCTACAAGGATACCAATGATGGCGATGACAACAAGCAATTCCACCAAAGTGAATCCCGGACGTTTTTGAAACATTACGAAAACTCCCGAAGTAAAGTGAGCGGCGAATCGTAACCTTCCTTAGCTGAATCCACAAGAATTCAGCTTCAATTGCAGCTCAAGAATTGTTTCTCGTCGTGTGCATTTGTGCAGTTTCCATTCTACGGCTCGCCCTACAGCCATTGCGATCGAGCTCAAGAGTATATTGAGTCGATTGGCGAATTGCAAACACTTAATTGCGCATTCGTTCTTGTCGTTCCAGTTCTTCTTCATAGGCAACGTCAATGAGGTGCAACACCCCA
This sequence comes from Pirellula sp., assembly GCA_043743995.1. Taxonomy (GTDB): domain Bacteria; phylum Planctomycetota; class Planctomycetia; order Pirellulales; family Pirellulaceae; genus JBKCUI01. Next base: position 23,767 of record JAYTVM010000387.1, read on the forward strand.
TCGACATCGGCTGCCTCCGTCGAAAACTCAAACTTACCCGTTAGTTTCAGGTCGGGCTTGAGTTCACCCTTTTCGTGCAATTCCCAGATCTCTTCTGCATAATGGGTATCTGCCAATTCCGGCGCGTAGCGCGCATAGTATTGGGTGATGTTTTCGACATCACGTTGGAGCATACTTTTTGCACTATTGTTTGCAGCGGCATTGATCGCTTGTGGCAAGTCAATGATCACAGGACCATCTTCTTCCTGTAGGACATTGAATTCAGACAGATCACCGTGCACCAGTCCGACACACAGCATCCGCGAGACAAAATTCATGACCGTTGCGTGGTCCTTTACGGCTTGCTCTGCGGACATAGAAATATCGTTAAGCCGTGGAGCCACGTCGCCGTCTGCTCCGGTAATCAACTCCATCAACAAGACGCCATTAAACAATCCGTATGCCTTTGGGACGCGTACTCCCGCTTCGGCGAGGCGGTAGAGCGCGTCCACTTCGGCCCTTTGCCAAACAACTTCCTGTTGATCACGACCGAATTTGGAACGCTTTTCCATTGCTCTCTGTCGGCGACTGTTGCGGATCTTTCGGCCCTCCTGATACTGCACCGCTTTTTTGAAACTGCGATCGGCCACATCCTTATAAACCTTCGCGCAACGAATCTCCTGGCCACAACGCACGAGAAAGACTTGGGCCTCTTTACCACTCATTAGCGAACGAAGGACTTCATCAACCAGACCGTCTTCGACCAGCGGTTGAATGCTCTTAGGTACTTTCAAGATCTTATTGCTTCTGGAACACGGAAACGTCCACGGAAAAAGGATTGAGCTGGAACAGCACCACAGCAGCGACGGTTGCCAAATCTTGCAGTACCGAAACCAGTGCCGGCCGACAATCGAATGATGTGAAGCGTAGCCGACACAACTTGGGAGGCTCCGATGCGTGCTCGCCGAAGTCGATTCCCCATTCTAATTTACCACGAGTGACCAACTATCGCAAAGAGGTCTAAAGACAGAAAATCAGAGTCAATGCTGTCTTTTTTGTCGTTTAAGCCCTATTCACGTTGTTTACTAAGCATCGTGCGGTGAATTAAAGTCGTAGTGGATCTTGTTAAAGATCCTTCCACTCGGGATCTTTAACAAGATCCACGTCAAGTTGGACAGTTATTTTCCGGACGATGCTAAGTGATACGAGCTGTAGCAATTTTGACGACATTCAGCGCAAAAGCAATGGCGGCGAAATAGTGCCCCCCCATTATTTCTCAGCGTTTTCACACCTCTGCGTATTAGACAAATCCAACGCCAGCAGCCACGCAAGTGCATGCGTCCTTGAAGTTGCACAGAAAAAGACTCAGTCTGTTTGGAGGATGTGGCGCGGTTTTAGCATAACAGTAGAGTCTGGCGTACAGCAGAATCCGTTGTTCGCCCAAGGAATCGTTCGACCCTTCGAACGCGAATAGGCCCTTTTTCGGCAAGTGTGAATTCCATCGCCACCGTCGGGCTGAAATGAGTATCATTAACTATGCGTTTGTCCCTCTTTTGAATTCGGTGCCTGACGCCGAGAGGATTTGAAAATGAGTCGCGCTTCTTACTTCGGTTTTCTTGTAAGTACCCTGTGCTTATTCGGTACGCTGTCACCCAATGCTTCCGCGGACGATGGTACTGTTGTTTCCGGGTCCGTAATTGCGATCGATCCGTTAAATCAAATCATGCGGGTTTACGTGACCGGTGTTAATGGCCAAGTTCTCTATGGAAGTCCCCAAACCAACTACGTTGACTATTTGGTTTCGCCGAACACCGTTGTCCTTGGATCGAACAATCAATTAGTCAGTCAGTCCAGAGTTTTCGTTGGATCGCAAATCCAAATGCAATTTGCGGGACCACTTGCAACCACGATTGTTCTCTTTGGGAACTATGGCAATGGCGGATTTGTGTCCTACGCTCCGTTGAATTTGAACCTCGGTTCCACCTTCGTTCAGAGCTATTCACCAGTTCGCAACTATTCCAGTGGCGTTCGTCTTGTAACGCAGCAAATCCATGTGCATCATCCGGTAAGGTCGTTGGCCTTTCACTCGCAACCCGTTGTGCACCATGTCCATCAGCTCGTGCAGCCTCACCCAGCAATGCATGCAACACTTGGGCATGTTGGACTAACGACCCATGCACACTCTGCGATCCATGTACACTCTGCGACGCAGCCTAGATAAGGACCACGACTTGAACAGCAACGAAGCGATTGTCGCAATCGCCAATCCTTCTGCTGGTCGTGGTTGCCGACAGGGAGCGGAACCAGCTTGGATCAAGAGATTGCCAGCGAACGCAAAAATGAGGTTTTCGGAACATCCCAACCATGCTGAAGAATTAGCGCTCGAAGCGAGCCTGTTGGGGTGCTCCATGATCGTTGCAATCGGGGGTGATGGTACCGTCCATGAAGTTCTTAACGGATTGTTGCGGAATAGCAGGAACGGTTCGTGTCTCGGAATCATTGCAACTGGTACCGCCAACGACTACGCAAAGTCACTATGGGCTTATCGTTCAAAACACGCCTCCAACTCGGATCTTGTCGATGTCGGTCGCGTGCATTGGGGAGAGCACCATCGCTATTTTGCAAACGTCGCGGGCGTGGGGTTGCCTGGCAAAGTAGCTCATTTCGCCCGTCCCATGCGTCGTCTATTCCCACGACTCCGTTACACTCTCGCGTTGCTACGATGCCTTGGTGGAGCTTTCCGCACCGAGGAGATCGAGGTTTCATTAGACGTTTCGGATCCTCCGGTGTCCGCTTTGGAAACGCAAGTTCTAATGCTGAGCATAGCCATCGGAACCCGCGAAGGAAGCTTCGAATTGGCTCCCGATGCAAAATTCGATGACGGTTTGTTTGACGTGTTGCAAGTTGGAGATCTTTCTCGCTTGGACTTGCTGCGTTATTTCCCAGGCGTCCTACGAGGAAGAATCCCGACTACAGATCCTCGCATTTTTACGAGTAGGTGTAGCCGACTCTCTCTTCGATCTTCCCGGCCGTTTCCAGTACATTTGGATGGCGAGTCCCCGAGTCCAATTCCGACCACCGGGCTGACCGAATGCCAGTTTGAAGTACTTCCAAAACGGATTTCGGTCCAACTGCTTTGATCTAAATTCGCACAAATTCAGCGACGGTAGCTTGCAATCCGCAGTTCTCGGAAAGTCATGAAACAAGATTCATTTGCCGAAAAAAGGAAACAGCTTTTTGAGCTCTTCCGCATTGGGCCGTGAACCGTATTCGCACAGTTCGAAAACCTCCGCGTACTTAACGGCTTTGCCTCGCTCATCTCCATAAAGCTTAATCAGTAGCTCGCGGTTGCGATCGGCTTCTGTCGACTGTCGATCCGCCCATTTGGCTTTGAGCCAGGCTTTGCGTCCTGGAACGTCAGACTCGGGTGGCACGCTGCGAACATGCTCCACGCTGCCGCTTGCACCACCCTCATAATGCTGCGATGTCAGTTCATGTATCGCCTCCAGTTTCTTGTCGAACACGTCATCGATGGCTACTGCGACATCGGCATTGAAGGGATACGGCTTTCGAAATCCGTCGCTCGAGTACAGAAAAACGGGGTTCTTGGTCAGGTGTGGAACGTCAGGGCAATAGAACGGAACGGTTACCATAAAGGAAGCATCTTGGACCAACACACCGACATAACGATGATCGGGATGGTAATCCCATGGACGATGGGCAATCACAATGTCGGCTTTCCATTCCCGGATCGTTTTCGTAATCCATTTGCGATACTCCAGAGTCGGAATAAGTTCTCCGTCGTGGATGTCGAGCACTTGAGAGGTAACGCCAAGTACACTGGCGGCAGCTTTGGACTCAGCGGCCCTTCTTTGAGCGAGAGGACCACCAGCACTTTGCCAGTGCCCAATATCGCCATTGGTTACGGAGACGAGCTTGACGTGATGCCCCAGCTTTGCCCACATGGCAGCGGTGCCTCCCGCCTTGTATTCGGCATCATCAGGATGAGCACCAAAGACGACAATTCTAAGTTTGCCATCGGAAGGCGGTTCGGCAGCCACCAACGAATTCAGACAACCAGCGATAATCGTTGCCAGCAAGACGCTTTTCCAAAACAAAGGTTTCAAGATGTTCCTCCGGACTTAGTTCATAGGAAGTTAAAAAACCGCTCCGCAACAACTTCGCTAGCTTTCGAAAACCGTGTCATTCTACACCGAAAAACCAATGGAAAAAGTTACGATTGAGGACCTTCCCACTTTGCCGGAAGAGCCAACGACTTTACTCGCTACGACTTGGCTCGCCCCAGTTTTTCAATGGTGGAAAACTCCTGTTTGGAAACAGGCTGGACGCTCAGTCGGGTGCCTTTTCTAAGCAAAACCATCTGCGACAGTTGAGGGACAGTTCTAAGCATATCGAGCGATTGTGGAGCTGTGAACTTGGACTCGAATTGGATGTCTACCATGAACCATCGCGGATGAACGGGATCGCTCTTGGGATCGTAATGTGGGTCGTTCGGGTCCCAAGCGGTAGAATCTGGATAGGATGTCCTAACAACGGTCGCAGTTCCGACAACGCAGGACGGGTCGGCGTTGCTATGGTAGACCAATACACGATCGCCGAATTGCATCAAGTCGCGCATGAAATTTCGGGCTTGGTAGTTTCTGACGCCATCCCAACAAGTCGTTTGGTTCTTGGCAGCGGCCAAGTCATCGATAGAGAAGACCTCCGGCTCAGTCTTCATCAGCCAGAAGGATTGCTTGCTTTTCTTCATGGCTCGGACGTTTCTTCGGAGGGTCAGGCGAGGTCCGAAACAGGAATGCCTCGCATGTTACTCAGCAATTGGCGATAGCGAGTTCGTAGATGGCTCATCCAAAATCCCAGATAGACGTTGCAAACAATCGAGAACAATAACAGAAACGGAAGCAGCTTGTCCTTGCCAATCGTCTGTTCTTCGACCGAATTCTCGGGAGTTAGCACAGGCGGATAGTTTTGTCGTTGGACAGGTATTGGCATGGAAGCGAACGAAGAGTTGTTCGTTCCGGTGGGATATTGGTTCGAACTCAAATAAGGAGGTGAGGATTGTTGTGGAAGAGCCCCGTATTGCTGTGACTGAGCTTGAGAGGGGGAAGTGCCGGGATAATTGCCGGGATTCATGTTGGAATTATCGTAATAACCATTCGAACCGGCGGTTGCATTGAAATTGTTGGCGAGCGGTGTGTAGGGCCTGTTGTAGTTGTTGCTCGTTGCTAGATTGCCTTGCGATGCCAGATTGCCTTGCGGGGTTAAATTGCCTTGCGGTGATGGATAGGTATTGGTTGCGTAGCCAGAGTTGGAGTTGTTTTGATTTGGTTTGATGGGATTGTAAAAGGGTGCTTTGGGCAAGAAGTTATCACCCGTAGACAACGCAGAGGTGCCTGTTGTTGGGAAGTTATTGGGAACCACATTGTTACTTCGCGGATTTGTGGCTTGGTTGGCTAAATTCGGGGGCGAATTGGGGAATACGTCTGCGTTGGAGTTCTGGGGGCCGTAAGCTCCATTGTTCGCAACTCCTCCAATACCTCCATTACTGCCAAGACCGTTTCCGCCAGTCCCGGAGGCATTGAAAACATTGGAAGAACGTGGCGAATCGATAGGAACAGTGGTTCGATTTACCAAATCATTGAAGTGGGGCTGATTTCCTGAGGGTCGGCTTTCGCTCAACATTTGTGGGTTTGGAAGGCTTCTCTCGACGGGGCCGCTACCAACGCGAACGATGACTTTGTCGATTCGGAGGTTGCGAATTTCATCTGGTACGTTAGCTTCCAGTTCTTGCCCCATGGTTCCTTTTGCGAATGCCCCCATCGCGTCGGGAGCAATTTGAATGATCAAACAGAACTTGCCATCCTGAGGGTCAGTTCCATATCCGGTGGTGCACCGAGCGCTTGCCGGATCGGGTGGCAGAATGGGTGGCGATGTCGGAAATGCGGTAGGCAACGGGGCTGGTGAGCCGCGGTTTGGCGTTGGAAAAACTTCGGCCCCCGGGATTTGCAACAGCATCGCAATGAGCACTAGGAATAATTGTCCGTTCATTCTTCAGCCTCTGTGGCGACGCTCCCGGGGGGGTTTCATCCGTTTTCAACGCTTGCTCTGATAGCAATGACTTGACAATGATAGAGGAACTGGTTGAACGGCGTAAATAGAAATCGGGAAGCCAAATGGGGTAAATTCCCCCTGGGTTGGTGGTCTGGCGTGCGGCTCGATACAGTTCCATAAGTGAATTCACCAAAAACTGTACTTTTTACGGCCGTCCAGACAATTCAGGGATTTTTAAGTTGGATGGAACTTCTTGAGCTAATCCTGCTCTAAAAATGCAACTTTACGGAAAAACTGTTAGGGACGGCAAATTCACGCGAAGACCGGGCTGAATGGGTAATTTAGGCCGTCTGGGCAAGAAGTGGATTGAAAACTGATCGATTGCCAAGTACCCTCACAGTACGGGAGTTTGCAAGGTTCATTTTGTCCTTCGAATTTTCTTTCCAAGCTTTACCTCACTTGATCTTTACGGTGGAAGAATCGATGTCCGTTTCGCCAATACGTCCGAGCCGCAAATCTACAACGCGAAATCGCAGTGAAAAAACTGCCAAACAGGGATGGGTGAAGCGAATGCTTCGTCTTGAGTCGCTAGAGCAGCGTCACTTGATGGCGGGTGACATGATGCCGTTCCACAATTCGCTGGTGGCTACGGACGTGAACGGAGACTTCAACATTTCTCCGTTGGATGCGCTGGTTGTCATTAATCGGATAAATTCTCAGGGCTCTGGGTCCCTTGCAGGTCAGGTACCCGGCGACACTCGCTCTTTTGTCGACGTCGACAACGACAATAACTTGTCACCGTTGGATGCGCTGGTTGTGATCAATGCGATCAACAACGGTGAGGGGGAGCCGAATCCCTTGGTGAGAGTGCGATATCAGTTCTTCTCGGTGAATGCCGACGGTACGGCCGGAACCATTCTTCCTGATCCAAACCCGAATGACGCCATTCCCGAAGCGACCATTGGTACAAACGAACGAGTTATTCTTCGAACGCAAATGGTGGATTTGCGTTCGCCAGCACAAGGTGTATTTAGTGCATATCACGAAATTTCTTACGCGAACGCTGACGGATCCGCTGGAGAGAAGCTGCAATATCAATGGGGCGAGTACAACCAGATCGATCTTGGCTTAGGCGTTTTTGGCGGGACGTTTCGAATTCAATATGGCACAGAAGTAACGGGGCCAATTAGCCCTGGATTATTCACTGATCCAGATACTCAGTTTCAAAGTTACGATCCGGACTTGACCGCGATCAATATTCGGAACGCGATTCAAGCCCTTCCTTCGGTGGGTGCGGGCAACGTCGTAGTGGACGCATTGGATCAGCGAACAACGTCGCGTTTTGGAGTGAATTTTATTGGCGCATTGGCTCACACCGATGTTCTAAATCCTCTCACGGCGGGTCCGAACAGTTTGGTGGACCGGGGTGGCGCTCCGGTAACACTGTTAATCGGTCAAAACACAGCCGACCCAAGCGTCGGACTAGTGGCCTCAGTTGGACGCAAACATGACCTCCTACAAAATAATGACGGGACTGTTCAGTACCTCAATGGTGTGGATGGGCGATTGAAGACTCCCGTGGCGAATTCGCCAATACAAACGCTTACTTTGGTCGGCGGATTTGCTGACAAGAGTGTATTGACTCTCCCGGAAGCACGTAGTTTCAGGAATGTGGTAGATGTGCTTTTCAAGGGTGCGGCCCCTGGAATCATCAATTTCACCGGAGATACATCTCCAATCCCTCAAGCTGGTACATCCGGAAACAATCTCGGTATTGCAGTTTTTGGTGGATTAGCTCAGTATTTGACCGCTTCGATGGTCATACTCCCGACGGGCATTCTCAATATTGCCGATAGGCTCACCGCAATCACGGATTCTCGAAGTCTCGCAGAGGATTCGGGTCAAACATCGATCGATGTTATCCAGAACGACATCGATCGATTCGGAACGAGTCGAGGAGTCGTAGCGGTAACTCAACCGAGTGTTGGAGGGACCGTTACGTTTGTGAATGGTAGTTCCAACATTACCTTCACGCCGACGGCCAATTACTCTGGTCCCGTCGTCTTCACTTATACGGTCCGCAACAATGTCACACCAACGCCAGATACAGCGGTGGGCACGGTTTCGATCACCGTAACCGCAGTCAACGATGCTCCAATTGTGATCGCCACTCAGTTCTCCGTGGCCGAAGATCCGGCGAGCCCACTGGTGATTACGCCTGCTCAGATCTTCACTCCTGGTCCCGCCGATGAGATTGGCCAGACCGTTACCTTGGGTAGTCTGGGCTCGACGGCCAACGGAACCCTCGCGCTTGTTGGCGGAAATATCAACTTCACACCAGCGGCCAACTTCTTTGGAAATGCGGTGTTTTCGGTGACTGGCACAGACGACCTCGGTGCGTCTACCATCGCAACGATCACCGTGAATGTCACCCCGGTTAACGACGCTCCAGTACCATTCAATGGAACGCTGAGTGTAGCCGAAGATGGATCCTTGATCTTAATCGGCGCGGGTGCCCCGACGGATCTCATCACAAGTTCGAGTCCTGGGCCCGGTGAAGCGCCAGGGCAGACGGTTCGATTGATTTCGATTCAGAGTCCGACAGGCCAAGGCGGAACGATCACAACCGTAGCTGGAGTGACAACTTTTCGACCAGCAGCCAATTTCTTTGGAACCGACACGTTTACCTACACGATTTCGGATAATGCGACGCCAACCGAAGCGACGGCTGTGGGAACCGTTACTGTCAATGTCATCTCGGTAAATGACGCTCCAATTGCGGTCAACGATACGGGCGAAACTGCCCGGTTCGTGGTTTTAGGAATTGCTGCTCCAAACCCGCTGGCGGTCATGCGAAATGATAGTGCTGGTCCGTTGGAAACGAATGATACGATCACCATTGTCTCGGTAACTACTCCTACGATCGGGACAGCTACGGTAAACGGGGCAGGCACTGCAGTTCTGTTCACGCCGCCGACCGGTTCGTTTAATACGACTGCGACGTTCTCCTACACGATTCGGGACGCTGCTGGACTGACATCAACAGCCAATGTCGAAGTCTTTATCATCCCACCGGTGTTGCCATTTGCGTTGACGGATTCGGCGAGTATCCCAGAAGACTCGAGTGCGTTCACCATCGATGTGATTGCAAACGACTTTGCAAACGATGCAGCCATTAAAAGTCTATTGTCGTTCACCCAACCTGCTGTCGGCACCGGCTTGGTGGTATTGGACAATCGAGCGACAGCTGCCTTGACAGACGATCGATTGGTCTACACGCCGCCAGCCAACTTCTTTGGCGACGCGATTTTCACCTACACAATGAATGACGACAAGGCAGGAAGCGTTGCATCGACCGCCACGGTAACGATCACAGTTACGCCGGTCAACGATGATCCAACTGCGGTCAATCGCACTGCGGCGGGTGTTGAGGATGAGATTCTCACTGTACAAGGCACAGTAATAACGGCCGGTCTTAGCAAGGGACCTGGCGAAGATGCCCAAAGCCTGACAGTTACCGGCGCAGTAAACCAGACTGCAAACAGTGGCAGTGTTGTTGTCGCCAATGGCAACATTGTTTACACGCCTACCAGGGACTTTAATGGGCAAGTTCTTGTTTTGTACACCGTCACGGATAACGGCGTACCTGCCAAGAGTGCAACTGCAATCTTGACGATCACCGTGGCCGCTGTCAACGATCCGCCAGCGGCAGGTGCGGACCCAACGGTGGTTACCGCCGAAGATACTTCCACTACGATTACGATTGCGACTCTACTTGCTAATGATGTTCCAGGACCAGCAGATGAGTCTTCGCAAGTCGTATCATTTGTTGCATTGGCAGCACCTATCAATACTGCAAACGGTGGAACCGTAACCCAAGTTGGTGCGACGCTCGTCTATGCCCCTGCTGCGAATTACAACGGTCCGGATAGCTTTGTCTACGCAATTAGCGATGGGCTGGCGACTTCCAACGTTACACAGTCAATACGGGTCACAGAGGTTAACGACGCTCCAACCGCAGCCACGTTGACTCGCGATGTGTACGCGAGTGTCTCCACGGTATTTAATCTGACCGCGGATTTAGCGAGCATGCCCAAGGGACCGGCCAACGAAAGTGGTCAGAACCTGCGAGTGCTGCGAATCGTTCCTGAATCCATAACAAGTGGTCGGACGGTAGTATTGAACGCCAATGGAACGATCACTTACACTGCTCCAATTGGTTCCACAGGTCGCGATACCTTTAGGTACGAAGTGATCGACAACGGTACAACCAACGGAGTTGCAGACCCTAAGACCGCCGTCGGAACGTTTAACGTCGACGTTCTGCCGTTCATTCCTAGTGCGGTACATGGCGTCGTCTACATTGATGACAACAATACGGGCGAAATCGAAGCGGGCGAACTTCGCGTGGGTGGAGTTGAAGTCAGTTTGACGATCCCTGAAACTGCGACTTCACCCAGCCGAACGTTGACCAAGCAGACGCACACCGACGGTAGCTATTCGTTTGATTTGCTTCCACCTGGCGTTTACACGGTTACGTATGTCGTGCCGTTGCTAGCGATCGATTCAGCCGGTGCTAACTCTTTCTCAAGAACGATCGTTGCTCCGGGTGGTGTCGACGCGGTCTACGACTTCAGCATTTTAGGGGTAAGCCCGCGTTATGCGAATTTGCTCGAGAACCTAGCATCAAATTACTATGCTAAAGACGGTTCCATGAGGACCTCTGGACTCTACGCGGTGGTCGGGGCAAGTGGACGCTCCGAATGGACCATTACACGCGACGGCTTTGAAGGGGATACGTTCCAAGAAGTTGTTCTCGCCGATGATGGACAAAGGGCATATTTGACTGCAGTACGTGGTGCGACTCACTCGGTTTTCACCGCAACCCTGACTAGGCAACAGTTCATCGCCGTTGCAGATCCAACGGGTGCTAAACTCGTTCGAATCTTAGCCCGAAGCTCGGATCTTAGCTGGCAAGCGGTTTCCTTGGCCGCTCCACCGATCGAAATCAGCTCAAAAGCAAGGGCCTACCTCGATTCGGTGGACGAGTTGTTTATCCAAGAAAACTGGACACAAGGACTCAATTAGAACTAATACTGTTCAACGAAGCCCAATTTCGCAAAAATCTCGTTTAACCGTTTAACCGTTAGCCGTAGGCGTACGTTATTGGTACCGAGTACGCCTTCGGATGGCTATTAAACAAATAATTGAACGGTATTGCTGGAAAATTTCTCGATTCGGCTCGCAATTGGGAAATGGTGACCGATACAATGCACCAGGTTGAATAATGTTCTATTTCGCCTGTTATTGAGATCAAGGTGGCTGCCATGAATCATCCGATCCGAACGTTGCTAGTTCCCGTTCAACGACGTCAGCGGATCAGCCGCGGATTGCATTGGGCGGTAGTGTCGACAACATTGTCCGCGGTCACAGGTATTGTTTGGCTCTTGGTTCATTGGTTTCAACCAGACTTTTCGACCGCGTTGATCATTCCATCGATGGCGATCATCGCTTTGGCCCCGACTGTGTTGGCGTTTGGTTGGCCTGTTAAGCTGCACACGGCCGCGCGATTGATTGACGTCAATTGCAAGCTCAAAGATCGAGCGATTACCGCTTTGCAGTTCGCAGGACTTTCGAATCGGACCGATATTCAGGAGTTGCAATTGGCGGATGCGCAACGGTACCTTTCCAAAGTGGATCCCAGCAAAGCCAGACCCATTGCTACACCAAAACATTTCCTGTGGGCGGCGATGACATGTGCAGGCTTCGTAGCGTGTTGCCTATTGCCGCAGGCGGATTCACTTTCGACTGGCCCAATTGAGCCCTTGCAGGTCGTGAGTGAACAAGCGTCGATCTTGGAAGAGACCATGTTGGAAGAATTGGAAACTCTGCTGAAAGAACAGAAGTCTCCTGAACTCGCGGAGTTGGTCGAGGAACTAAAGGAGATGCTCGCGGAGATGAAAGCTCCCGATGTGGATCAGCGAGACGCGCTTTCGAAAATGTCGGAAATGCAGTTCGCGATTGCAGAAGCGGTCAAGCAGATGGACATTTCCCAGATCGATGCCCAGTTGCAACAGCTAGCCGAAGCCATGAAGGCGTCGGACGCGATGAAGGCAGCGGCGCAGTCGATGGAAGAAGGAAAATACGACAAGGCTGCCGCCGACTTAGAAAAGATTGATACGTCCACCATGACTCGCAAAGAGCGAGATGCAGTCGTAGCCAATATGAAAAAGCTAAGCCAAAACCTTGGAAAAGGCAAGAAAGGGGAGCTCAGTGACGCGATTAGGGAAATGACAGAAGGGCTGGAAAAGTCCGATGAATCCCAATGCAAAGGCGGTCAGTGCAAAGCGGCCGGCGTTTGCAAAAAGCAAGGCGTGAAAAAGAAGATTGGCGAATGTCTAAGTTGCCAACTGAATCGATTGTCGGAGTGCAAAGGATGTTGCCAAGGCGAATGCAACAAGAACGGTGGCAATAAAGTTGCGAAGTCGGACTTTCCAAAAAACACGTGGGGTCGAGGTGCTTCGAACAGTCCAACCGGAGACGAAAAGACTTCTTTGGATAGCCAACGCAAGCAGGAGAACATGACTGGTATGGCAGGAGATGGACCTAGTGAACGCGAAGTCACCAGTGCACCCGAAGCCGAGCAGGATGCGACGCGGGCTTACTCAGACAAGTACGTTGAGTATCGCAAGAAGATGGAGGAGGTCATCGACTCGGAACCGTTGCCCCTAGGGCACCGAGAAACGGTCCGACGCTACTTTGAATCGATTCGTCCAACGAACGAACAGTCGAGTGCAATCGAACAAAAAACTTCTGTCGAGTAAGAACTCCCTGTAAATTTTGAGCCTCAATGCGCTGTTTGAGCCTCAATGCGCTAGCATGAGGTCCGGGTAAGCAAGCGATTCCTAGCCTTTCAGCCCGCACGCTAGCGCGTTACGGCTCAAAGTGAGTGCCGTTTTGATGACGTCCTCCGCTCCTGCTGAAGGCAGTCTTGAGGGGAGTGACGAGCTCCCAACGGACGAAAATGTTGCGCAGCCTTGTCCGTTGGGTTTGGAGTTCTGTTGCACTAGGGTTGCGCTGCTAGGCCGTTAAAAAACTGGGGTTGTGGCGCATTTATCGTTGCGCAACTTTTCATCCCGAAGGGATATCAGACAGTAGCCGGTGGTTGAGCGGAGCGACACCACCGGGTTGCGCTGTAGCTCGCGAATACGTTGAACAAAGCCCTGTGGGCGACTTCTTTAAAAAAGCGTATACTCCAAGCCATAGGAACACCGTATTAATTTATGGTTGCCGAAATTAGCCCTCCTTCCATAACGAGAGAGTTTTGCAAATGGCATTGGGAAAGACCTTTGATAGCGTTATTGGCACCGTTGGGAATACACCCATGATTCGCATTAATCGCTTGGTGCCACCCGAACATGCGACCGTCTTTGCCAAATGCGAATTCTTTAATCCGCTTCATAGCGTCAAAGACCGAATCGGGATGGCCATGGTCGAAGATGCCGAGCAGAGCGGGCGGCTGACCAAGGAAACACATATTATCGAGCCGACCAGTGGCAATACTGGGATCGCGTTGGCGTTCGTGTGCGCTGCCAAGGGATACCGACTGACGCTAACCATGCCAGAGTCGATGTCGATTGAACGGAGGGCATTGCTGAGAGCCTTGGGAGCCAGTTTGGTCCTAACCCCGGCGGCGGACGGAATGCGGGGAGCGATTGCGAAAGCTTCTGAGTTGGTGGCCAACGATCCAAATGGCTGGATGCCACAACAGTTTGAGAATCCAGCCAACCCTGCAATCCATGAACGCACAACCGGTCCGGAGATATGGACAGACACGTCCGGACAGATCGACGCGATCGTGGCAGGTGTTGGGACAGGTGGTACACTCACGGGCGTAGCTCGCTACATCAAAAGGCTAAATCCCAATTTCAAGGCGATTGCGGTCGAGCCAAAGCAATCACCAGTAATTAGTGGCGGCCAACCGGGCAAGCACCGAATCCAAGGAATTGGAGCAGGCTTTGTCCCGAAAAACTTAGACAAATCGATCGTCGATGATGTCATCCAGGTCGACGACGAAGTAGCCTTTGAATGGGGCCGAAAGCTTGCTAAGCACGAGGGGATTTTGGGCGGTATTAGCAGTGGTGCCAATATGTGGGCCGCAGCCCAGCTTGCAGCTCGTCCCGAATTCAAGGGCAAACGCATCGTTACCATCATGTGCAGCCTTGGGGAACGTTATCTTTCGACACCATTATTCGGTGATCTGGGAACCTAATCACCGAATGCTTTGAGAACCATTTTATGCATAGCCAACGACCCTTTCCGCGACGCCAGTTTCTTTCAGGCTGTGCGACCATGGCTGCCCTGACGACCGGTCTTTCCATGGTGCAGCCGTCTCCACCCTGTTTCGCGAATGATGGAATTCGAGATTCGAGAGATCCAAATTGGGATCGATCCACACGCGAGGGGCTCGCATTCCTCGCTCGAACGCAGTCGAGCATAGGAAATTGGACAACACCTCCATATCCCGTCGCGATTGGCGCTTTGGCTGGATTGGCATTGTTATGCAGTGGCTCGACCATCACTCAGGGAACCTATGCCACGCAGATTAAACGCACCACCGATTTCTTGATCAGTCGCAGCCGAAAAAATGGCTTGATCGGCGAAATCGACGATCAACGTTACACCTATGGCCATGGCTTTTCCATGCTGTTTCTTTCGCAGGTACTTGGCGAAGAAGGCCTACAGGACCGACGCGACGATTTGATGGATGTCTTGAACAAGGCGGTGTCCTTTTGTGGAAAAGCGCAGACGCCGGCCGGAGGGTGGGGCTATCTCAGCGCCAAGGACGGTAGCGACTATGACGAAGGTTCGACGACGATTACCCAGGTCCAAGGACTAAGAGGCTGTCGTAATGCCGGCATCGCCGTCCCCACCGAGATCATCGAATCGGCGAAACGATATATCTACAAATGCCAGAACGACGATGGGGGCATTAGCTATTCGAGCCAACAAATGGGGGCCTCGCGCCCTGCTATTACGGCAGCAAGTCTTGCTGCGCTCTATAACGCAGGCGACTACGAGAGCAAGAAAGTGCCTGAGATGTTGGCTTATAGTCGGAAGAATCTCTACAGCATCGGGCCTGGTGATGACTCTTTTGGTCATTGGCATTACACCTATCTCTACTACAGCCAAGTCGTCTATCGGCAAGGAGATGAGGAATGGCTACCGTTCCGGGACCGACTTTACACTCGCATTTCGAACGAGCAAACAACGGACGGTTCGTGGGACGGCTCCATCAACAAGATCTATACCACTGCCTGCAACTTGATAATGCTGCAACTGGATCTTGGGTACCTTCCGATCTTCCAACGATAGTGATCGCTACGAATGAACTCCGGACCGAAGCCCTTGGCTAAGAATCATTTACTCAATGACGACGCCTTCCTACTTTGCAGGACGACATTGGACAACGCAGATGCGTTGCGAGTCGATCCACATCAGTTAGAAAACGGTGCGCTCGTCTTGGATTTTGGAGTTAGAATTCCGGGCGGAATAATGGCCGGTCTGATGTTAGCCAGGATCTGCTTGTCGGGACGGGCTGAGATTACGATTCAGCCAGCCAGCTATGCGATCGGCCCTTGGTCTTTGATTCAAGTCACTACCGATCAGCCTGTCCATGCATGTATGGCGTCGCAGTATGCGGGCTGGCCCGTCAAACAGGACAAGTTCTTTGCGATGGGTTCCGGTCCGATGCGTGCCAAACGGGGGAAAGAACATGTGCTACAAAGCCTGGGCGTATCCGACTCGAGTCGTTATGCCGTCGGAGTCCTTGAGTGCGATTCGCTTCCCGACGAATCCGTCGTTAAAATGATAGCGGCGGAATGTGGGGTCGCAACGGAAAACACGGTGATCTGCGTTGCACCAACACGATCCATGGCTGGAACAGTCCAAGTGGTTGCTCGTAGCATTGAAACTTCGATGCACAAGCTTTTCGAGTTGGGATTTGATTTGGATTGCGTCGTTTCAGGGGTCGGGACTGCTCCGCTGCCACCTCCGGCCTTGGATTTTGTGCAGGGGATTGGACGAACGAACGATGCGATTCTCTACGGGGGGCACGTAACGCTTTGGTTGAACGCCGACGACGATCAGATCCGGGAAATCGGGCCCAAGGTTCCGAGTCTTGCATCGCGGGACTATGGAATCCCGTTCGCACAAACCTTTAAAAAATACGAATACGATTTTTACAAAGTCGATGCTGGCCTCTTCAGTCCGGCCATGATCACGATCGTCAATCTCAAGTCGGGTCGATCGTTTCGATATGGCTCACTACGACCAGATATTCTATCCCAGTCATTTGGAGAATCGTTTTTTGAATTGCCGAAGGACCCAGTCGCTTTATGATCGACGGCATCGACCAACGGTTGGACGGACCATTATGTGTCGGCGTTTTAGGCTCGCCAACAGGCTGGTACATGAAGGACTTGCAACGGGCTGCTGCGGACATGCCGGTTCAACGGAAGACCGCAGTTGAATCGTTGTCTTTTAGCAAGCTCAGCGTTTGGTCGGAAGGGTCGCGTTTGCCAATGGCTAGGACTTGGACGCAGGGCTCCGAAATCACCTCTACTTCCCAGTCAATGTCTTTGTCCGATTGCCATGCCGTGTTGGTGCGATCGATGCCGCTCGGCTCGGTTGAGCAAATCGTCTTTCGGATGAATGCACTGCATGCCGCACAGAGTTCCGGAGTGCACGTAATCAATCCAGCTCGATGTCTGGAAATCGCGATCGATAAATGGCTTACGTTGGACATTGCACAACGTTCCGGGCTGCTGACACCACGGACTGTTTGTTGCCAAACCCGCGATGACGCTCTGCAAGCATGGGAGGTTCTTGGAGGCGACTGCATCGTGAAGCCCATCTTTGGTGGCGAAGGGCGCGGTATCGTGCGAGTGACGGATCCGGACATGGCATGGCGTGTCTTTAGTACTCTCGAGCAACTGCAATCGGTCATTTACGTCCAGGAGTTTCTTGAGAGTGAGGGGTACGATTTGCGGTTGCTGGTCGTAGGCGAAGAGTTGTTTTGTGTACGACGCGAGAATTGCGGCGATTGGCGATCCAACATCGCACGCGGTGGTCAAGCGATTCCGCATGAACCCACGTTTGAGCAGATTTCCATCGCCTTCCGAGCAAGCAGAGCGATCGGCGGTTGGATAATCGGGGTAGACATCTTGCCAACCAAGGATGGTCGCAACGTTTTGCTAGAACTAAATGCCGTTCCAGGATGGCGCGCGACAGCGGGGGCGTTGCATGTGGACATGGCTCAATTGATTTTGCATAGATTGCATGAACTGCAATGCCCCTGAGTTCATTTCGAGTTAAGGTTGGTCGGGGGCTTGTCCCCCACCAACCTTGTTTTGGCGTACTAACAGCTGGCACTCGCGAATCGACCCGTTCCCTTGGGCTTCGCCCGTTGGCGGCGGGCGAAGCCCAAGGGACCGGGAGTTGGGACGCCCAATTGTAGTACGCCAAAACGCATCCGTCGGGGTCAAGCCCCGAACGGATGGGCTAGCGATATTGTCTAACTCTATTGCTGCTCAAAATTGTTGCTCAAAAAAAGACTCGATGATAAATTGGAAAGACAAATCGAAACTGCTATTTGTCACGCAGCCCACGCGCTAGCCGAGCACTTCTTGAACAACTCTGGCTGGTTGAACGCCCGTCAGACGGAAATCCAGCCCCTGCGAGCGAATGCTTAGGCGTTCGTGATGAAGTCCTAGTTGATGGAGCAGCGTCGCGTGGATGTCCCGAACATGAACCGAATGATCAATAGGCCCGAAACCAAACTCATCGGTCTCGCCGAAACTCAATCCGGGCTTAAATCCACCACCTGCAAACCACATCGTAAACGCATCGATATGGTGGTTTCGCCCAGTCGACTCGCGAACTTCGCCCATGGGAGTCCGGCCGAATTCACCGCCCCAGATCACGATCGTATCCTCGAGCAAACCGCGACGCTGCAAATCGAGCACTAAGGCTGCCCCGGATTGGTCGATCTCGCGGCTGATCGATGGCAAATGCTCCTCGAGGTTTTCGGTGGGACCGCCGTGATGATCCCAGTTGGTGTGATAGAGTTGTACGAATCGCACTCCACGTTCTATCAAGCGTCGTGCCAGCAAACAGTTTCTAGCAAAGCTCGCTTCTTTTGGATTCTTGATGCCGTAGAGATCCAGCGTCTCTTGGCTCTCATCGCTGGTGTCCATCAATTCGGGCGCGCTGGTTTGCATGCGATACGCCATTTCGTACGCGTTGATGCGAGTTGCAATTTCTTCATCGCCGGTTTCGGCCAGCCGCTTGGCATTCAACTGGCGAACAGCGTCGAGAACTTGCACTTGTTGTTTTTCGCTAACTGATTCAGGAGTGGTTAGATTCAGGATTGGCTCGCCTTGATTGCGAAGGGGAACGCCTTGATAAGTCGTCGGCAGCATACCGCTGCCCCAAAGGATCGATCCACCGCGAGGGCCGCGGGGTCCGCTTTGAAGCACGACGAAGCCGGGTAAATCATCGCATTCACTTCCGAGTCCGTAAGTTAACCATGAGCCCAGACTTGGGCGTCCGAACTGGCCGGTGCCTGTGTTCATAAAGAGTTTGGCTGGTGCATGATTGAACAAGTCGGTCTTGCAGGTGCGAATGAAGGTTAATTCGTCCACGATGCGGGCTGTGTACGGCAGCAAATCGCTAACCCAAGCGCCGCACTTGCCATGCTGTTGAAAGGTACGCCTTGTGCCGAGGAGATTGGTGCGGTGGCTGCTGTCCATGAAAGCAAATCGTTTGCCGTCCAAATAACTCTGCGGAATCGGCTGCCCATTGAGCTGGTTCAGCATCGGCTTATGCTCAAACATGTCGAGTTGCGAAGGGCCGCCCGCCATAAACAGATAGATGACCCGTTTGGCGCGGGCAGGAAAGTGCGTCGGCTTCGGGGCGAGGGGGTTGCTCGTGACTTCATGATTATTGGCTGGCGTCGAACCTGAGAGGAGATTCGCGAGGGCAATCGAACCGACACCCACCCCACACTGGTTGAAGAAGTGACGACGGGTTTGTTGTTGTAGGAAATTTGCGTTGATCATATGGAATGAGTGCAGTTGTTATTCACGGGTAACGGTTTCGTCCAAGTTGAGCAACACGCGGGCTGCGCTCAAGGAATCGAGTCCGTTGAGAATTGCGAGTTCGTCGGGTCTTGGGTAGCGCGAAGCGCATCGTCGAAATGCGACTTCTAACCCCTCGTCCTTGATGATCTTTTCCAATGCCATGGCAAATTCGAAGAACCCTGAATCGTTCATTAATGTTAGGGCTTGAAGTGGCGTGTTGCTGCGAACCCGACGTGTGCAGGTGCTGAAGCCATCAGGGGCATCGAAGACGTTGAGCGAGGGAGGTGGTGTCGCGCGATAGAGGAATGTGTAGAGTCCGCGTCGGTAACGGTCCTCACCCGTACTAACTTTCCAATCTCGCTTGACCTGCCCCTGTCCCATCACCCCTTGAGGAATGGGCGGATAGACAGGCGGCCCGCCAATCTTCGACGAAAGGAGTCCACAGGCAGCAAGCTCTACGTCGCGCACAATCTCTCCTTCGAGTCGCAAGCGACGCTGGCGAGCAAGCGAATAATTGCCTTTGTCTTTTTCCCGCAAGTCTGCTCGATCTATGGAGGATTGTTGGTAAGTCTTTGAGGTCACTATCAGTCGATGCAGATGCTTGAGACTCCAGCCACGTTCCATGAACTCAACAGCAAGCCAGTCGAACAATTCTGGATGGCTTGGGGGTGAGCCTTGCAATCCAAGATCGTTTTCGGTTTCGACCAGTCCACGTCCAAAGTAGTGTTGCCAGACGCGATTGACGATGACTCGGGCGGTCAATGGATTGTTCGGTGAAACGATCCAGCGCGCCAAATCGAGTCGATTGACGGTACCCGCAGCATTTTCCAACGGTGGAAGAACGGCGGGTGTACCGCACGTGACTTCGTCGGCAGGACGAGTGAAATCCCCCTTGATATAAACGTTTGTTTTTCGAGGGGTAGGCAGTTCTTTCATGACCATAGTGGTAACACCGCTGGAGAGTAACTTTTCGATCTCCTTCAAGCGATTTTGAAGCTGTTGAAAATTCTCATTCACGGATCCTGGCCCGGCCGCATAGAGACTACGTTTTTGTGCGGGGTTGCGTTTTGGTTTTTCACTGGTCAGTAGTTTTTGGACTTCTTTAGAAAGTGCTTTTGTTTGTTCCGTCGTGAGCGATTCCTCCCAATCGCGCAGGGAATCACCAGCCTGGGCAACGATCTCGCGAATCGACGATTCCAAATCTTTTTGCTCTGCGATCAAGGCAGGTGCTTTGAGTTCCGGATCGTAGAGAGTCAGGTTGGGTTCTTCCTGATTGTTGAAGAATGCGAAGAACCGATAGTATTCTTTTTGTTCGATCGGATCGAACTTGTGATCATGACACTGGGCGCAACCAATGGTGAGCCCGAGCCACACAGTGCCCGTGGTCGCAACGCGATCGAAGACGCTGTCGATACGAAACTGCTCTGGATCAATACCTCCCTCCTGGTTGATTTGGGTATTGCGATGAAATCCAGTGGCCACGCGTTGGTCGTCGGTTGCGTTTGGTAACAGGTCTCCGGCCAACTGTTCGATCGTGAACTGGTCGAATGGCAAATCGCGATTCAGGGCATCGATGACCCAATCGCGGTACTTCCAAATTTGACGCGGTGCATCGACAGAGTATCCATTGCTGTCGGCGTAGCGAGCTTGGTCGAGCCACCATCGGCCCCACCGTTCGCCGTAACTTTGACTTTGCAGCAAGTGTTCGATCCATTCACGATTCGCCGCGTCGGCATTTCGTTTGAAAGAAATTACAAACGCATCGACTTCGGAAAGCGTGGGTGGTAGTCCTACCAGATCGAGTTTCAACCGACGCATCAGCGCGATGGGATCGGCTGCTGGGGATGCAGAGAGTCCTTGTTTGGCGAGTCCGGCGAGGATGAAGTTATCGATAGGGTTGGCGAGCGAATCGCCGTGAGGGAAATTCTTTGGCGGCTGGACTTTTACGGGAGCGATAAAAGCCCAATGCTTGTCGTAGTGGGCCCCCTGTTCAACCCAAGTTTTTAGGATGGCTTTTTGGGCATCGGTCAATTTCTTGCCCGACTCATGCGGAGGCATAATGGCATCGTCGGTAGCAAGTATTCTCGTAACAAGTTCACTCTCATCGGGATTGCCGGGTAGGATTGCAACCTCGCCAGAGTCCAACTTGGTCACGGCACCTTCAGGCGTATCGAGGCGCAAGCCTGCTTCCCGTTTGGCTTTATCGAAGCCGTGGCAGGCGAAGCAGTTCTCTGCGAGAATCGGGCGGACGTCGCGGTTGTATTCGAGCTTTTCCGCATAAAGACTTGGTAAACCAAGTACTTGGGGCAGTACCAGGACGAGCCAACTAGGGAAAAACCGGGAAAAAGGTCCGTTGAGCAAAATGCATAAACTCCGGAAGGGACTGACTGGTCAATACCGAAGCTTCGTTTCGGTATCGAAGTTGCGGATGTTTACATGGGTGGGGTAAACTGCTTCTATAATAACCGATCTCCTGAAAACTGGCGAAAAATGGGGAGGAATTGGTCCCAATCGGTCGCTTGCAAACGCACGGAGCGGAAAAATTCGCATCCATTGCTGGTTTGTTAGCGTAGAATTCAGAACTTGCTGGGTTTTCGTGTTTGCTTTCCACAAGTAGAGTCAAAGGTTTGTAATGCTAGAAGTGGATGAATCACCCTTACAATCGAAGGAACCGGTGCTTGCCCAGGTCGCTCGGCGAGACCCGGATTCGCTCAATTATTGCATCGAGCGGTACGGCAACCTCATTTGGTCGCTGGCCAGACGATATTCGCCGAGCCAAGCGGATGCCGAGGATGCGGTTCAGGAGATTTTTTTAGAACTTTGGCAAAAAGCGGACCGTTTCAATCCAGCCATGTCGGCGGAAACCACATTTGTCACCATGATTGCCAGACGACGCCTAATCGACCGCTATCGCAAGCAATCTCGGTTGCTTGAAACGACCAGTGCCGAGAACGACTTCGATGAACACCCGGACATGTCGGGCTCGGCATCGGCAGAGTTGATCGACGAGGCGGCCAAAGCGACGCGTTGCCTCGACGGACTGGTTTTGAACCAACGGGATATTTTGCGGCGGTCCATTCACGAGGGGAAATCGCATTCCCAGATCTCGGCTGAATTGCAAATACCGCTCGGGACGGTCAAGTCATTTGCGAGGCGGGGGCTTATCCAGCTACGACAATGCATGGAGAAATTTTCTCTTGTCGGCACTGGAGTCGCATCATGAGTTCCGTAGTACCCCTCGAAATCAGAATGCAAGAACTCGCCGCTGGCTTTTCGTTTGGCGATTTGTCGGAAGCAGAATGGAATGAGATGAAATCTTACGACCAAGAGACTTTTCAGGCCATGGTTGAACGAAGCGACGAAGCTGCAGCAAAAGCTTTTTTGACCTTTCAAGGCACAATGCCGAGCGAGCCGATGCCAGCCGAACTTTCGTCTCGACTCAAGCAAATGGCGAACGGCTACTTCGCACAAGCCGCGAATCAAAATTCAGTCAAGGTGACGACCATTGCGCCCTCGTCGATGGGCCTCCGTGAGATAACAGCTTGGCTGTGCATGGCTGCTTCTATAGCACTTGCCCTAGGTGTTTGGCTTCCGAGCAAACGTGACTGGGTCGCGAGTTTGCAGCAGCAGCGAGACGGCTTGATCGCGTCAGCCCCAGACATCCTTCGCTCGAAGTGGGAATCGACGGCACCGGATCAGAAAACGGGTGTTGAACTTGGTGAAGTCGCATGGAGCACGACATCTCAACAAGGCTTTATGACCATCCGAGGGCTGTCCGTAAACGACGCAACCAAAGAACAGTATCAACTATGGATTATCGACCCAACACGGGATGACAAGCCGGTCGATGGAGGAGTGTTTGACATTACAAGTGCCGGCGAATCGATCGTTCCAATTCGCGCCAAGCTTCGCGTGGACAAACCGACCGTTTTTGCGATTACCGTTGAGAAGCCAGGTGGAGTAGTCGTATCAGATCAAAAACGGTTGCCCTTGCTTTCAAAAGTTGTGACGAAGTAAGGTACTACTCGCTGGCGCGAATTGCTCTAAGCCGAGCGGCAGACTGAAATCTACCTGCCTGTGATTCGAATGGGAGAGCGAGGCTCCTGCCGATCTTGGCATGGGTTCGGCAGGAGCCTCTCCGCCTCTCCCTCCCGGTAAAAACCACTTTGCCGCTCGCCTAATTCGGTTTTACCCAGAGCAAGACGCCGTTTGTCGGGCCCGTGGGAGTCTGACTGCTACCGGGAGAACCCGGCATTGGGACCATAAGCCGCCTTCGGAGCAAATCAATCTCAGTTGAGCCGTCAAATTGGAGACTCGGCCCGCTTCTGTAGGAGCTTGACGAGCCATGGGATCCAAGTGTTAGTGTCTCCACGATATCCAACAATAATTTTTCGTTTTGAGTTACTCGAATTCGATATCCATCCGGCTGAGTGACTTCCTCAATTTGCAGTTCGTATAGTCCCTTAGGCAAGGGAATGTTTTCGTACGGATCCGGATAGCCACTTTCAGCAATATCGCGAGTGGCCAAACATAGTTGGAAGTTGCTTGAGGGAACATACATATCCCATCGTGTTTCCGAGTACCAATTCGACTCCAAACGAACGATCGCGATTCGAGAGGGATCCGAAACGATCAATTCGGGTGCCAGTTTTTGCAAGGTTGCGAGTCTTGGCTTGAGCTTGGCGATATGGGATAGGCTGGTCCAATGCGCAACCCAAGCTCCAACGCAAAGAGTCAGCAATAGTATATGACGTAATCCGACCTGTAGTCGAAAGAGTCGCGGTCGGCCAGTCACGATCGATTCGTCAATGCTCATGGAGTTCGCTTTACGAATCGAATTTGCAGCAAGTCTTCCGTCATCGACTGGCCGTTAGAGTTCTTGAGTTTCAATTTTAGCGACTCGAACAATTCACTGGGTAACGAAATACGAAGGTCTATGGCAAGCACGTGGACCAAGGCAGGGTCGACAATAGGAAATGACCCGATGCGTTTTTCGATGCGTGCGATCTGCGAAAGCAACGCTGCTCTTTCTTGTCCCGATTGCCAAGCAAAGTAGCCACCGATCAAGGCAATCGTTAGAAGCAACAAGCTGACGGTTCGAGACCACAGGTATACCATAGTAATGTTGGGGCGTGTTGCAAGCGTCGCAGGTAGTATTGAACCAGAAATTCAGGTTACGGTAGTTTAGTGCAGTTTAGCAAAGGATGCGAGCGAGGAAGGAGGACGAGCGAGGCCCTTCGCTCGTCGGACTCGTCGGGTCTGGCCGAACTGGGCAAACCTGTGTAGCAAACAGACAATGACCCTGTGTTCAACGTGATCAGTGGGTTCCTAGCCGATATCAACCATCGCTTCGTCGCCGAAGTGGAAGCGATCGAACGGTAAACGCGGATTGGACTCCGGTCCAACCGCTTTACACTTGAAAATCAAGACCCGCGGGTCGCATTTCCCGGCTAGCGGATGATTGACGAGTGCGGAAGATTCCTACTTGGGCGCTTACTGACAATCGCCCCCTAGGGATGCAAAGTGGATGAAGAAGATACTAAATTCCTCACCTCTCGCACGTAATCGTCTAGGTGACGAAGACTAGGTCGGTACGCTTTGCCTCTCATCCACTCCTCAAAGGACATGAGCTGAGGTGGATCGGATGGAAGTGCAGCGTTCCATTGAATTGCTGAACCATTGATTCGAACCATGTTAACGTTTTGTTCAGAACGGAGTACCATCGTCAACACTGCCGTGTGTTTCACATTGAGGAATCGCAGCGAAAACGCTCCATCATCTCGTGGACGAAATTCTGCTATTAATCCTTTTGGCGAAAAATGATCCGAGTATGTTTCTCGAATCGTCTCTTGTGTGGCCCGCGTTGAATACTCAATCCATTTTTCAGAACGATTGAAGTTAACGCTATCCAATGGTTCGATGATCGGAAACGCTGCCGCTTCGATCGAAGCGTCGATCCATGGAAGATAGTCGTCTCGATGCACACCTTGTTTCACAACAACCATTTTGTCCGACGTTGGCTGGAAATGTAGCAACAAATCCAATTCGCCTCGAAAATAACGAGTCTGATGACCATCTGGTCGACTCCGCGACTCGAACTTTCTCCAACCGTCGTCTGATAACATCTGATCGTAAGTTGACAAGGCATCGGATAGTTCGAGCGATGTTTCCACGCGTACATCTCCTCCTCGAACATCAACGCAATCGCATCCAGGTGGAATTGGAGACCAAAAAGTTTTTGGTTGTGCACTCCATCGCACTTGTCTTTCATTGGGAGAAGCATTGTAAGGAGAAATGTACGCTTCCAAAGAAATCCCGTTGCGTATGAAGTTCAGCCTCGAGTGGTCACTGTAACGAGGCATTCCAGTCACACCAGTCCTAGTAACAAAGCTCCATCCCTCCGACGTGAATTGCTTGAGCAGTTGACTTTCGATTTCTAATCGAGAGGCTGGCGTTTTGAAGGTCAATGAATTGCGATTCTCTTCGAGTATTTCAATCGTAATACCCTCGGGCTTTGGTAGGCTACGGAGATCGAGATGGCCTGTCATGCCAATGAGGACCTCACTCGTGTTATCGTCTAATTTTTTGAGTCTCACCGCGAGTGAATAATCCTTTTTTTCAAAGACCAACTCTCCCCTTATTGAGTCTGCCGTCGGCACTTCCTTCCATGCATGCGACCCCAGGATATGGCGATAGAAACGTTTGCACTTGGGAATCGACTCCGAAGTTCTGTAATGTTGATTGAACTGAGCATTAATGTTCTCATAGCCCTTGCGAGGCAATCTTGGCATCTGGCGTAAATCAATAATCTCACGCAGTTGCGACAGATTGGGTGGGAACGGTGACGGTGTACTCGACGAAGCGATCGTCGGTGGAATGGGCTTCAATCCTAGCTTGTCACCATTCTCCTTTGTTCCCCATACGCGCACCAAACCGTTGCTGGAAGCCACTACAAGCACTTTGGAGTCAGCGAGCCATCCAAGCCCTGCAATCGAAGGCACGAAGGCTTTCTCTGACGAACTCGATTCAATGTATTGCAAAATCTTGCCGGATTCCAACTCGACTAAGGTTAAAGCTCCATAATCGTGCGTCCAAGCGAGGCCGTTGCCGGCATTCGCAATCACATCTACCGACTGTCCGTCCCAATGGATCTTCCGTTCAAGAGTAGACGCATCCCAAGATCCGTACGCCGAACGATCTCCAAAGTATAGGCGGTTAGCAATGACCATCGACGATAACTGGGTAGGGAATTCGGCGACTGGAATGTTGGAACGCAGATCATGAATTTGAGCCTGCTGACTGACAATGGCGCCAAGCTGTGTCCCAATGAAATAGGGTCTCGCTAAACCTGACTGGGCCTTGCCGAGTTGCTTTTTCTGATCGAGCGTCTTGGCGTCTAAAAGATAGGCAAGTTGATCCTCAATCGTGAGAAGCAGCTCGTTCGAATCCGGCGAAACGGCAACTGCCATATGCTTCTTGTTAGAAATCATTTTCTTTACAACCAACGCGCCCGATTCGATCTCCCATATTCGTAGAGCACCCTCTTTATCAGTCGCCGCAAACCACCTGTCGTCGTGCGAGACTGCAATTGATGAAATCACGTTACCGGCCCCCAATGGCTCGTCTTGATAGATCCGAATTGGACTTTGCTGGTTGGCGTCCCACAACTCAGGGAACTCGCTGGCGATTAGGTAACGCTTTCCCTCGTTTAGGGGCACTATTTCTCCAGTTTGATTTGCGCGCCGAATCGATAGTAGCTCCAACCTTGGCAACTCAACTTCTGTCCAGGAACCTAGCTCTTCAGCAGTTGGTTGATCCGACATCGTGCTTAACTTGGATTCATCGACAATTTCTAAAGCCAGGGACTTGGTTCCCTCAATCGTTATGGGGCCTATTACGCGAAAAGGAGAAGCCTTGGATTTGTCTGGCTCCGAGGCTGTCTCGGGTACTGGGATGGGAGCGACAGATGTCGTTTTCGTCAAAGACTTATTGCAGCCAATCGAAACGAGTAGAACTGCTGCGAGAACGAGATAGATTTGTTGACGATGGAAGGTATTCATGGATTAGTAGAGAATCGATAGGCTTGGAATGGAAGAAGGGATCGGGCTTGGAAAATGTCGCAAAGCGGAACGCAGCCAAGATCCGGTCATATTAGGACTGCTTGGTATGAGTGAGAGTGCCTGCATTGGCCTTACTGGTTAGCGAATTGACTCGACATTGGATATCGTCATTAAGTCTCCATTCCGACAATTTTTTGTGCCGCTTCCGGCGTTGAACGCTACACAAGTTGTTCAATAAGCTGATCGAGGACTGTCATTAGATTGCCCGATACGCATTCAATCCGGGCAAATATTCTCCGCAATCCTCCTATTCATTTAAATGCAATCGATCGATTCCAATCAATATCTTTCGAAGTAACTCCATCGCATCTGGGGAATCGAATACAGCAGAGTGTATGTTCTTCTTTACAATTAAATTTGACACGTCGAAATCAAAAACATTGTCGTAAACACTGGCCCCTTCATTTGCTATTCCGCTACGTCCTAGCCGTCTCGTTCCAAAATGCTTCAGACCGGCAGAGGCGCCAAGAACTTGGTCTAAGCCTGTGTAAAGCACTGCTATTCGATAGCAAAGATTTGACATAAGCGAACCGTCCGAACCAATGGGCAATGACCGATCGAAGATATCATTGTCGACATCCGCTGCAACCATAACGAGCTGGTGAATCAGCGTTATAAGTTGTGGACTGTTCAGCTTCTTAGCAGCAATTGCGAGCGCTTTTTGAATGACGAAATTTCCCATGCTATGCGCAATAATGGATACCTTTGCGCGACACTGCTTCTCAATATCTCCACTTGCGAGTCTTTGAAGGGCGACAACATGGTCGTTCAAAAGGACCAGCGCGTCGGCAAGAAGAGCTGCCGAGTCTCTAGCATCTTCTCGGTCAGGTAGATAACTGGCCGCGCTCCCATCAGACGGCCAAGTGTAGCAAATTAGTTCGCCAAGACCATTTGCACCTTTGAATAAGTCTTTCTTTAGCGACACATAGCGCGTTATGGCATCCTGCCACGAGTTGTTGTACCCGTGAATGAACAACGAAACGTGCTTCTGCTTTTCGTTTTCCTCGTCCGAAAGCAGCGGGAATTTTTGAGCAGCATCAGAAAGTTGTTTGCGAAATTCCGATTCCGACACACTAGTCCAATTGGAGAGTGTCAGTACTTTTGATGCCGTCAAATCCGGAACAACATAGTAACTCATTTTCGAATCGAGTTTGCTGCCAAGATCACCATTGACTTCCTTGCGAGAGCTCATCAAGAAATAGGTCACGTGTAAATCCTTACAGTTTGAGGGGTTACTGAGCAAAGTTTGGGGTAAGATCGAGAGCTAAATTCTAGCAGATACTGCATGTCCTGAACAAGGAAGCCGTTTTAGCTGAGTGTCCCTAAAGAATCGCTGCCGACAAATGAACCGACGAATCATTTACTTGATGTGCTCCATAGTGACGATGGTGGTGGGTTTGGCCTCGCGTCGATGCAAACAGCACCTGCCATCGTTCGTCGGTGAATACATTGGCGATACTTTGTGGGCGTTGATGCTGTTTCTGGTAGTGAGTTTCGTCCTTGTTGGTCGCCCGATACTTCAGCGAACCGGCATCTCATTGGCTCTCGCCTTCGCAGTCGAGGTCAGCCAACTTTACCACGCCCCTTGGATCGACTGCATCCGAAGTACGACGTTGGGTGGACTGGTTCTAGGCTTCGGTTTCTTGTGGACTGATCTTGTGTGTTACTCGGTCGGGATCACTGTTGGTGCTTTGACGGAATATGGGCTGGTGTACCTCCGAGGCAGAACCCGCGATTCGCAAGCCCGATAGACTGCGTATCGCCGAAGCGACGCCTTGTAAGCGGACCTATGCTGGTGCGAATCCAGTCGTCGGCTCTGAAGTTTGAACTGCCGGAGGGGAGTCCATGAGGGTCCTAAGGTAGCGATTGCTGGGTGACCAGCTAGTGAATGGCGGGAAGATCTCAAAGAGATCCTTCGCGTCTGTCAACGGTCTGCGAACTACGCAGAAGTCGGACGACCCTAGCGCGAAAAAGCAGCTCTCTTCCAAACTTCGTTCCAACTTTACTCCTTTGTGTCTAATACCAACCGACTATCAGATCAGCAATTTGCTACTTGTCTGTCACGCTTCTGCAAAAGAGTTAGCCATGTTCGTGTAACCACTTGGCGACCGAGATGTTAGCGGTCGCATATTTTCGCGAAAGGTTGCCTTCGAGTCCCGCTCTCCATTTACCGACTTGCATCAACTCCCACGGAATCCGAGAGCCCCAGAGATCGTTGATTACCGTTAACGCGTTCGGCTCCGATTCTTGTAAAGCCACCAACAAATCGCGAGGCAACAAGAGTGCAGCTAGTTCTTTACCGAGTTCGGCTGTGTGATCGAAAAAGTCGCTTCGTTTTGCGGCTGCGTTTACTTTGTCAAGCAAGCGATCGACATCGGAGTTCAAAACTTCCTCGCGTCCATTCAGCACCGTGGCCTTTTTACTAGTTCCAAGCAGTGAAAAATCAACCACACGCCTCTTGGAATTTGTTAAAGTGTTGCTTGAATTCTCTCTCACCATTAAATAAGCACTTTGGTGTCCGGTCGTCAAAACGGAAACAGCCGCCCCGACTCTCCCACGCTCGATTGATGATTGGATTTCACGCTCCAAGACGAATTCCATCTCGTCAAACTTCGCAGACGTAGCGAGGTCAAAAATGCTCTTGCAAATGGCTTCATAGTCTTTTGGGAATTTGGTCGTAATGCACAAACTTCGTAGCGACAATCGTCGACGCGAGTCCAGCATGGCCGCCTGCACTCCTTCCATAATGGCTTCCGTCAGTTCTGGGATTTCCAAACCAGAGCCGCCGCCCATTGGCACCGTAACCAACTCGTCAACATTGCAATTCAATAGTGTCTTGGTCGCGTTCTGAACGCTCGAGCGAAGACTTTGTGCGGTGAACTCGCTAAACCTTCCCAAGCCGATTAACACAACCATCTCGGTTGCCAAATTCTTTCGCTGAGTCGGCAGCACAAAGATCTCGCCGACGTTGGCGGAAAACATTCTCCGATCAATCACTTCCGCCAACATACCTCCTAGTTTTGCGTCCACTGCTCCCGCCGCTCCGCCCGGTCGAACATCCTTAAACACGCCCAGCATCAAAGCTCGGCCTTCCGCGTCCCCGATGTCTCCCTGGGTCAACCGCAGATCACCAGCGCGCGTTCCACTTCGCCCACTTCCAACTCAAGCCCCCGCACAAAACTGCGTTCCTTCACGCCGTCCATCGTTCGCGCTAACTCATTCTCGTTTCGCTTTTCCGAACGTCGATTCATTCCCGTCGCCTTCGTGCTAGTTACTCGCTTTTTTGCCACAGTAGATGCTCTACAAGTAGAAAACTCAGTTGTTGTGCAGTTTGCCATTATCGTGCATGTTACGCAGGCGAACCAGTAGGTACCAAATCAGTTGTCCCGGTCGGCACGACTGTCCCTGTTAACGCAAATCGCAGCACTGTACATGCAGGCCATAGCAAGCGCCCCGTAGACGACGCAAATCGAAGTCGTTCATCTGTAACATCGATGCTAAGCGTTCGAGGGCTGGTCTGCGAAAAAATTAGGTGAGTGCCGATTGCTGGGACAGGTAGATGACTCCGTCCATCGAAAGTAAAACTATCGGCATCGATGCGATGTTCTCGTAGAACCTGTAGCAAGTCCGTATACTCCGTTCCGAGCACCAGCGGACCCATCCGAACTCCCAGTTCGACCATCCAAAACTCAGACTTTTTCGTTTGCGCTACTCGGGGACTTCAATGCCGTCTGGATTGATAAAGAAGGTTCTGCCGTCAAGTACCACTATGACTTTGCCTCGTTGGAAGCCTTCTACGCGCTCATACCGGACGGGGACTACGACCTTTGCATGCTCATCCAGGAAGCCATGGAGTCCATCCCTGCTGACGCGAATTCGCTTGACTTCCAGGTCGTAGTATCCGACATCGTCGTAGACGAGATCGGTAATCCTGTTCCCGTTTAGATCGACAAAGCCATTTAGGTACTTTTCGTTTTCTATGTTGGTAACCTGCCAACACCATGGACTTTGCAATTTGACTTGATCGTAGTTCAAATCGGCGACCGTCTTCCCTTGCGTGTCTATGATCCGATGTCGTTCGCCTACCTTGACGTAAGCGCGATCCTGATGAAAGGACTCTGCAAAATTGCAATCCAAATCAAATGCTTTTTTGAAGTTCGAGTCAAGATAGAACTGGACATCGTCGACGCTGACCTTGGCTAACCCGCAACTGAAGGGCTCAGCCGATTGAAAGCCATTGACACTGTCGAGATCTTCTGAGGAAACATACCCATCATCCAAAGGGACAAACACGGCCTTTCGTTTAAACCGCACCAAGGCTAGGCTACCAGTAATGTCGTCTACGATCGTCTCCGAACTAGTTTGAACCACATTGTTGCCATTCGCGTCAACGATCCCCTCTTGGAAACTGTTCCCATCGCGAATGCTGATTCTTGCAAACCCTTTTTCGTTTGGTTTGTCGATTTCGATCTTTGGGGGATTTGGTGGTGGAGCTTCGCAAATGATCTGAATGATCTCTTCAACCTTGGTTGCTTTACGAACTCGCTCCCTGCGAAGCTCGGTATGTTCCTGATCCAGACTACCTTCCAAGTACCTACAATTTGCGATGAGATCTCGTGCGGTTTCGATTCCGGTGTCCTTGCGTTGAAGTAGCGTAAATTTGACTGGCATTTCCCCCGAAGGGTGGGTCATTATCCAAAGCCCCCCGTGTTCGTTCTTGATGTCCTTCATTTCGAGTACATTCGCATTTGAATCAATGACAAGAGGTTCCGTTACGTTCCATAGCTCTTGTACGGGTATGCGGCTCAAGTCTTCTTTGTCTAAACAGATTCGGGCGTAACCTATATAATTGCTTTTCGATGTTATTTCCGCCTCGCTGTGGCGCGGCTTCACGCGCGTTTCTAAGATGCGAATCACAGGAAACGACAATTGGTCGATGGTCACCACTTTTGGTTTTCGAGTACATCCAAATAACGACGCAAGCCACGCCACACAAACTACCACAAGAAGGTATTTCAACATTTCGAGTCACCTAGTCTTCGATTGGATGGGAAGGTTTCAGGATAGCCATTTGAACTTCGGCGTCGATCATAAGTCGGGCAGGCGGTTGAATGGCAGCATTCTATTCGAAAGGCTCGAGAATTGCTTGAGTCTTTGCGCACCGGTAGCCACTCATCGAGCGACTTCTCGAATTTGAGTCCAAATTTCTAGCGTTGGACTTTGCGACGCGGACGCGATGGAAGTGGCATGTTTTCAATCAGCCATCCGAATAAGTCTCGGTGCGGTTGACCAAAGAATCGATTCGCTGCTGTCGTTCCATCGCTTCGTTGGATGACGAAGTTGTGCAGTACTCCTAAAACCCGAAGCTTCCTCGCTACAGAAGCAAGGTAGTAGGCTGCTACAAGTTGATACTTCCAAACCGCAACGATCTCAGGTGAGTAGGCCAAGACCGCCGCTCGGCTTGCAATCATTTTCCAAAAAAAGAGAAGCGTTTCGATCATCGAAGGCAGCACTCGCTTTGCTTTTGCAAGTCGTTCGAAAGACGAAGGTTTAAGTCCTGCTTCGGATGCGACTTGGTATAGAGTATCGAAATGTGCATTCAACTTTTCTTGTGCTTGAGCCGCTTCGACTGAGGCACCTGTTTTGAGATCGAAAGGATGATACTCTTGGCCAATGCCTA
>JAYTVM010000388.1:0-56687 GCA_043743995.1 Pirellula sp.
CTTGCTCGATCGTCCACATGCCTGATCGACCACATGATTGCTTGTCCACATGAAAGTGCGCCAAATCTATTCTTTGGCCGCTTTGAGCAAGATATCGCGAGTGACTTCGTGGATTTTTTGTTGACGGCCAGCAAGATCTTCAAGCTCACCTAGCAGACCAGGATCGCCGACCTGTCCGATGGTGTCTTCCTGATTGTTTGTTTGTTTTGCCAACGATTGAGTCCTGCGATTGATTCTCAGTTGCAACGTTTTGAGCAATTTGAGTTCCGCGATGGAATCGACGAGTGGTTCGTCCTCCGGGCTGCTGGATTGCTGCTGTTGTTGCTGATCTGATTTCTTCTTCTTTTCGTCTCGTTTCTTTTGAACCTGCTTGAGCGAATCAAGCATCTCCTCCAACGCACCAATGATTTCGTCTTCGATGGCCTGGGTGGAGGGCGAAACGTTGGCTTCGGACAGTTTCTTGCTAACCGATTGAGCATCCGCGTTGACTTGCTCTAGCGCTTCCGGGAATGCGGTACTCGAACCCTCATCCTGTAGCAGCAGCAATGCTCGTTGGCCTTCCATGACCACTTTGGTCTGTTCGATGGAGAGCTTATTGGCTTGGATTTCTAAACTTCGGTCCTTGAGATCACCCGTTAAGTTGCTGAGTTTTTCGGTTTGCTCGCGAACCGAACGCTGCAAATCCAACATCTTCCGAAGCCGAGTTTCCACATCGACAAGTGATCGTTCGATTTCTTCTTCGCGTAGCTGGCGGAGAATGCGCTCCAGTTCTTCGATGGCTTCTCGCAATTCTCGCTCTGCCTCACGCTGTTCGTCGACGGCCTCGTCCCGCTTTTGCTCCTCCAATTTATCTTGCGCGTTTTGCATCCGCTTTCGAGCCGACTCGACACGTTTTCGAGCCTTTTCTTCTCGCGATTCAGGCTTGGAAGGTTCTTTCTTTTTGGACGACTCACTTGAGTTTTCGGAGTCTTTTGAATTGGAATCCTTTGCCTCAGTGTCCTTTGCCTCAGTGTCCTTTGAATCAGTGTCCTTTGAATCAGTGTCCTTTGAATCTGACAGTTGACTATCATTCCCTTTTGGGTCTTTCGGCTTGTTATCCTTGGAGTCGCCTCCTTTGGGCTTGTCTTCTTTCGGCGGATCGTTCTTCGGCGGATCGTTATTCGGCGGATCGCTTTTGGTATCACCCTCTTTTGAATTCGCCGATTTCGCGTCACCATCCTTCTTATCACCATCCTTCTTATCACCGACTTTTGGCTTGCTTTCTTCGTCCTTGCCGTCCTTGAGATCGGACGCGACCTTGTCGAGCTGTTGCTTAATGTCCTTTTGGTCGGCGGCTGCTTGCTTCAAGTCTTGTCCGGCTTCGGTACGAGCCGTTTGGCCTCTCTGGATTTGTTCCAGACGACGAATCTCTTGTTGGATTTCTTGAAGGCGCGCTCGTTCGTCTCGAAGACGAGTCGATCGGTTTTCGTTCTGGAGCAATTCGAGCAGTTTTCTTAGATTTTCTCTGCCGGCTTCCTGCTCCTGAATGGCACGAGTGAACTGTCCCTGCGATAGCAGATCACCAGCCACGCTCAGTCGCTGCAGGGTTGCAAGTTGCTTGCTCATTTGGGCTGCCTGAATTAGCAGGCCTGCTCGCGTTGGGTTGGCGGCCGCTTCCAGTTCGCTCAAGCGAATAAACAGCTCTTCAAGTTTCCCAAAACGCTGGGCAAGTTGTTTTTGCTGTAGCTCCAGCTCTTTGACACTTTCGATCGTGGGCTTCTTTTCTTGAGCGAAGATCGATCGAGGGAAAAAGCTGATTCCGCTCAACAACGCTGCAATACAAAGCAAGGTCGAAATAGTGTAGAGCCAGCGAGCATTTTGAGTCTTCATTTGATCATATCCAAAATCTGCTTTTTCTGTTCTTGTTTGGTCTTTTCTAAGATCTTGCTTTGGTCCTCAATCATTCCTCGGACCATATCCAGGACTTCGTTGGAATCAAGGATATCGATCATGTCATTCAAAATCGCCGTTAGAGAAGCGATGATCTGATTGCTCTTTCCAATCGAGCTTGGAAGTAATTCCGACAGGCTGGCGTCGGACTTGGTCGGCTTTGAGAAGTTCTTTTCGATCGCGCGAATGTCCGTCGCCATCGGAGCCCATGCCACGTCTAACACGTCGAGCAATGGCTTGCGAATCTTGTCCTCCAGCCTAGACCTTTTATCGATGCTGTCGATTCGGTTGTTGATGAGTTCCTGGTTGATTTGACTGATTTCCCGTTCTACGCCTCGAAGCTCTCCTTCTGATTTGGTCATTTGAGATTCGGCTTGTTGGGAGCGAAGCATCTGCATTCGCTCACGCCGCGCAGGGGAGTTTTCTTCGGCTTCCGCTGCATCCACTCCCGCCGATGCATCGGTCGCCGCCGCGGGCTGGGTTGCGGCCCCAGAATCGTTCGCAGGGTCCGGCAAAGGCAAAGTGTCCCTGGAGGCTCGTTGCATGTTTACCAACAAGTCTCGCATTTGAGAGAGTTCACCGATGATTTGTTCCAAACGGGCCCTCATTGCAAGTTCTCGTCGTTCTAGCAGAATCCGTAATTGCTCTGGAGTTACGACGGCCAACTGGATCGGGCTCGCACGTCCGACATGAGGTTCATCTCGGAGATCCAAATAGTCTTCCGCTGCCACGTTGAGCCCAAGCGTTGAACCAACCTTGGCGTCCAACTGGCCACCATCTCGCATTACCTTAAGGTCCAATTGACTAACGGCTTTGCCATCGGGTTGAATGCTGAGTGGTGTCTTCAACAATGGGTTTGCGTCGAGGACGGTTTCGACCCAAGCATCTTTGACATCGTAATCGTCCTTGATTTTTCCGACCATGGGAAGCATTGCGTTTTCGGTTATGGACGTGCCAATCCCTTGCAGTACCAGATCGACCTGCGGGGGTTGGTCATTGATTGCGGAAATAACAAACTGTTGCACACGACTCGAACAGATTCCGTCCTCGCCCCACAAACGCAGTTCCAATAACAGGTTTCCATCCAACGAGCCAAGCGGCATTTGAAACGCCGATTGCTTTTCGCGGATTGCCATCGTTTGCTCAGGTTGCGATTTCTCGCCGGAGTCACCAGCACGGACGATGACAAAGTCGCAGCGTTCAACAGATTTGTTGGTCTTCAAAAGTAGCTCAAGCTGGCTCCCTTGAGGTAGACGCATTCCCGTTCGATAAGGAATCGTTTCGTTGCCCCAAGTCGTCTTGGTGGAGCGTTGCAAATACTCGGGATAAGTCACATTGATTTGCAGTTCGGTAACCAACGGTGCTTCTACGCTACGGAGTTTTAAGTCCGAGATCCGAGCATCCCCTCCGGCCACGCTCAGCCAAAGAGAATCGTTTACCGATTCAAAGGGAGGACCATCCAACACAAACGGCTGCTGTTGTTTGTCTGCGGTCAAACGACGCATATTGGCTCGTCCTCGATTGCCGGCCGTATCGCGGTAGTAAACGGTGCACACCTCCGGGACAATCTTGCCCGAAAGTTTTGCCCACGTTTTGAGCTGACAGGCTTGGCCTTTCGGAACCGATGCAACTCCATCGCGAAAAGGAACCAAGTAGCGCTGTCGCGTATTTCGACCTGTGAAAGTCGGAACATCCATCTCGATTCCGTCGACCCCCAGTTCAGTCGACCGCGGCCAAGGGACGTCCGAAAGTGCGAAGAATCGTTTGGCCCAATGAAATGTCCAACCTGGCTGAACAAGAGCGACAACGCAACTTGACCCAAGCAAAACTCCAAGAACAACCAATTGGATCTGCAACGGACGAAATCGAACCAAAGCGTTAACATCGACAGATTCAATCAGTTCAGACGCTCGGTCGCATGCCAATCCCAACAATCCAGGTCGCAACGGATGCTCCTCGATCGATGTTTGGACCATGGCTGTTGGACGAGCCGCTTGAACCGTGGTTACCAGTGCACTTTGGAACTCGGGGTGTCTGTTTTCGATTAGCAATGCAAGAGAGGAATCGCTCCATCGCACTTTCCAGCGTTGCCAAAGAAATCGGTAGAGCAGACAAAGCGAAACGGTCCCTAAAAGGAGTAGCATGACCAGGCGCACGACCCGCGGGGATTCCGCTGCCCCCAGCTTGGCAGGTATGTAGTCGAGAAGCCCAAAGGTCCAAAAGGCCGCAAGGAACCAGATCGCTAAAATAATCAGCGATTGACTTACTACGAATCGGGAAATCAGACCACGGAGGTCGGCCAATTTTTGGCCGATCGACGGGGGAATGGAATACACGGAATTTGTTTTGGATTGGAAAACGCTTTGCATCCCTCTATTTGTAACAGATTTGGGCTCGAACCGGTTAGTGGAAATTCACCGCAAATGGGACCGGATGGAGTACACTAAGTGCAGCCAATCCTTTGTGGGTTTCCGCGAAATCGCTTCGAAATCCCCGGTTCACCCGTTTCGTCTCTTCCTTCCCACGCAATCTATCTCATGACTCCCATCCCTTCTTC
Organism: Pirellula sp.; assembly: GCA_043743995.1. Taxonomy (GTDB): domain Bacteria; phylum Planctomycetota; class Planctomycetia; order Pirellulales; family Pirellulaceae; genus JBKCUI01. The sequence goes on from JAYTVM010000388.1 coordinate 4,487, forward strand.
TTTGCGTTCTTCTTTCCGTACGATTTCCTGTGCAGCCCTGTTGGCATTTTTCTTTGTCCATAGTTCTATGGGCCAACAACCTGCAACCGATTCCAGTCCTAAGCCCAAGAAGAACCTTTCGGTGCTTCTAGTAACAGGTGGATGCTGTCACGACTACGATTTCCAAAGCAAAGCTATGCAGTTAGCGGCCCAAGAAAAAGGGATCCCGATCGACTGGATGATCGTCAACCAAGGTGGCAAGGGGACCAAGGCCATGATCGATTTCTATAAAAACCCGAAGTGGTTCGAGGGCTTTGACGTAGTCATCCATAATGAGTGTTTCGCGGATACGGACGACGAAGAGTACATTCGCAGCATTACCAAGCCCCATTTCGAAGGGGTCAATGCCGTCGTAATCCACTGCGCCATGCATACCTACCGATCCGCCAAGATCGATGATTGGCGTGAATTCCTAGGGGTTACGAGCCGTCGCCACGATCACCAAAGCCGTTACCCAGTCACCGTGACCAAGAGCGACCATCCGATCATGAAGGGCTTTCCAGCAAACTACACATCGGCCATGGACGAACTGTACGTCATCGAAAAAGTTTGGCCCAACACAACCGTACTAGCCACCTCCAAAAGCGAAAAGGATGGCGAATCGCACCCGGTTTTCTGGACCAATCAATATGGCAAAGGACGCGTTTTTGGAACCACCTACGGCCACTCGAAGGATACTTTTTCCGATAAAGCTTTCTTGGAAACGGTGATCAACGGTATCGTCTGGGCTGGCGGCAGATGAATTCCAATAGGCTCCCTCCCCGGCCTACGGCCGATCCTCCCAAACGGATCGTCCGTTTTAGCCACCCTCCTGCTGAAACGCTGTGAAGCATTTTCGTCCGGCGGAGGCAAGCTCCGATCGGACGAAAATGCTTCACAGCCCGTTGTTGATGACCATTTCTTGGTTGCGGCACTAGTGATTTTGTGTCGCGAATTTGCGAAGTTTGCGCATCGCCAGCCTTCGACGAACGAAACCAACGTGACCGACGATGAAGCCAGGTAGACCTCCAAATGCTTTCGAACCCCATAGGACTGCGTTGGCGATATCGATTTGCCTGACGATCTTCCCATCTTGAAAAATAAAGGTCGAGCGAGTTGGGTTTCGAACTCGACGACCGATGGGAGATTTTTTGCGATTCTCGTTGCGCATGTGATAGGTGTAGATGACTTCAGCCGTTCCCGTATCCCCATCGATCGATAACCGATTGACTTCTACGTGAAGATCGCTCTTGGTCCCGCGTTTGTTCTTGGAACAGATCATTTGCCACATGTCGCAGATGTGGGATTTTCCGTTCAAACAAAAGGCGATGTCGTGAAAGTGAGTCGGTGCGTTTTTTCCTGCACGCGACGATCCCTCGTTCGTCGAATCGTCATGGTAGCATGCAAAAATACCTTCTAAGTCTTTTGCATTGATGCTAGCGTAAAGCTTGACAAGAGTGGCTTCGTTCGGACTCATGGTACTGTCTTTCTGATTCAACGAATGTTTGCATCTTACAAAACGATATTGTTTTCTCAGTTGTCTTTATAGACTTGCCTCCCTTCGCTTTTGGCGGCTCGTTTTTCGTCCGCAGCACGCTTTTCCTCACGGATGAATTGTTCGGCCTCTTCTTCGCTGATCACGTCCTCTGGGGACATTGGGTCTCGCAAAAGCGCAATGGTTTGAGGAGGTAACTCCTTGCCGTCGACGACTAAGATTGCTCGGTACATGCCATTGGGGGCCGGACGTTGCCCGCCTCGGCCACCACCTCCGGGCCCACCAGCGAAACCGCCACCAGCAGCACCTCCGCCGCCGCCGCCACTGCCAAAACCACCACGTCCTGGACCACCACCTTCGGGACCACCAGCGCCAGGGCCGCCAGCGCCTGCGTTTGGACCGCCACCTGGGCCGCCTCGACGTGGGGCCGCTGCCGCTTCGGGGGCAACCGGCGTTGCAGGTGGAGTTGCCGCAAGCGCGGGAGTTGCTTGAGGCGTCGCGCCAGGCTCGTCGAGCTGCGGTGGTCTGCTTGGATCTGTTCCTTGTGGTGCGCCAGCAGGTGGGCTGGCTGGCGTTGTTGGAGTTCCTTCGGTACTTGAAGGCGTACTGTCAGTGCGTCGCCCACGTCCTTGGCCTCGACCGCCCCCAGGTCCACTACCACCAGTGGGTCCGCCGCCGGCACCTTCGGGTCGACCGCCGCCAAATCCGCTACCACCGGGACCGCCACCGCCACCCGGCCCAACTGCTCCGACGCGAGGCGCGGCCGCCACTTGTTGCCCAAGATCCCAGTTGAGTCGATGAAGTCCCGCTGCCGTTTCACCTCGAAGTTCGCGAACCACCTTACCCTCGATATCTTCGATACGCAAAGAAACACGTTCGGCCTTGGTCGGTAATGCATACCAAAGCTGCGCACCGTTGGCTGGGTTTTCACCAGAAAAGCGACGATTCGTCAGACCGCGGCTCGGTTCACTGCGCCAACGAACAACTTCCTCAGGTTTAAAGAGAGCGACTTGCGTCGAAAGGTTTTCCAGTTTCAGCTGACGCAATCCAGACATGTCGCAAGCCCAAAGGCTTCGACCGTGCGTTGCCGCAACAATTTCACCGTTGGTAGGATGCTGTGCGATTTCATGAATTGCAACGGTGGGTAAGTTCGTATTCAATTTCGTCCAATTGGCTCCGCGATCCATCGATAGCCACAGGGCAAACTCCGTTCCGGCATAAAGCATATTCGCGTTAGAAATGTCCTCGCGCAAGCACCTCGTCGATCCCCATGGAATGTTGGAACGAATGGATCGCCAAGTATCGCCGAAGTCATTCGACTCGAACAAATAGGGCTCGTCATCATCTGAACGATGGCCATCCAACGCCACGAAGACACGACCGTCTTCGAACCGAGAGGCTTCAATGGTCGCCACCCAACGCGGGGCTGGGATTCCTAAATTTGCCGTAATATTCTTCCATTCAAAACCGCCGTTGCGAGTGACCCAGAGCCCGCCATCGTCTGTCCCTGCATAAAGTACATTCGCGTTGCGAGGGGATTCGGAGATGGCAGTCCCGGAACCTCTTGGCGTGAGCGTGATTTCGGGGGAGATCGGGATCAAGTTGTTTCCACGATCCAAGGAACGAAAGACATGATTCCCGACTGTGTAAAAAATCTTCGAGTTCTGATGGGACAAAACGAACGGAGTGTTCCAGTTGAACCTGTATACCGCGTTGTTGGCAGTTCGTGCTGGTCGAATCGAAGCTCGTTCACCTGTTTTGAGATGTCGCCGACTAATGGTGCCGTTTTGACTTTCCGAATAGATCAAATCGGGATCCTGCTGATCCACTTGGCAAACGAAGCCATCGCCGCTGCCGATGGACAACCAGTCTTCATTGAGTGTTCCGCCGTTCTTGCTGATGGCTGGTCCGCCCCATGAGCCGTTGTCCTGAAGTCCTCCGACGACCCAATAAGGATGTTTTGGACTGATCGCAACGTGATAGAACTGCCCGACGGCCGCCGTATTGATATGGTCCCAGTTGGCCCCTCGGTCGTGAGATGCATAGAAACCACCGTCGCCGCCAATGACCATGTGTCGACCATCGTTCGGATTGATCCAAAGATCATGGCAGTCGGCGTGCACTCCTCGTCCGAAATTGCCATCGAAGGTCAGACCGCCGTCCTCGGACCTGAATTGTGTTACTCCTAGAACGTAGATTCGATTCACATCGCTTGGGTCCACCTTGACGACGCTGAAATACATCGGACGCGTATTGAGCGAGTTCACTCGTTCCCAGGTTTCACCGCCATCATTGGAACGATAGACACCACCGTATTCATTTCCCTTGGCACCCTGCATGTCTTGCACGTTTGGCGTCTGCCCGAAATAAGAATAAGTGTGTGGGCGATTATTCGGCAATCCATCGCGTGCCGCAAAGGTCACTTCGATCTCTTTCGTATCGGTGCCTCGCAGGACAGAAACCTTGGCCTTGTCACCCACCTTGAATTCGCGGATGGCTGCAACAAAGGCCTCGTAGTTCGCAACCGGCTTGCCACCCAACGATTTCACGATATCGCCTGGCTCCAAGCCTGCTTTTTGTGCGGGACCATCAACCGTAATATCGGTCAAGGCAGCGCCACCTTGATCGGAGGTTTCGCCTTGGATTCCCATGTAAACATTGCTCGGTCCGGCGGGGCCGCCGGTTCCGCCCACTCCAACCGCTCCGCCTGCCCCACCAGGTCCGCCAAACCCTCCAGGCCCCCCTTGTCCAGCAGGACGATTTTCCAAGGTGACGGTCAATTCCATCGATTCTGTGCCACGAGTCACCTGCAATTTGACTTTGTCCCCCGCGGCCCGTGTGCGAACTTGTGCGACCATATCAGTGTAGGGACCGGGCGCTTTCCCGTCGTACAACGTGATGACGTCCGCGTCCTTGAGGCCAGCCTTGTCGGAAGGGCCCTCGGCAGTAACACGAGTCACGACGACTTTTCCTTCACGGTCCTCAGCCGTGACTCCCAACCAAACGCCAGACACCGCAGCTTGAGCTTGTCCAGTTCCTGGGCGTCCAGATAACACCGAATCCAGCGTTAATGCCTCTTCGCCGCGCTTCACTTGGATAGAGATCGTGTCTCCCACTTTTTTCGCACGAAGGATTTCAAGCGTCTGGTCGTAGTCTGCGATGGATTTATCACCTACGGCTACCAACTGATCGCCTACCTTGAACCCCGACTTCTCAGCCGGGCTCTTTGGCATGACTTGCGTTACCATCGCTTTGCCATCGCGATTGGTTCCCACAAGTCCTAGAAATGCAGCGAAGGGAGCGGGTCCCTTTCCGATTTCTTCGCAATCGATGATCGCAAAGATCGCATTGGGCGATTTGGTTTGCCAATCCAGACCGATACGTCCCATGCTGTTGGAAGGGAGGCCTTTGGTCAGTTTCCGCCAACTCTTGCCTGCATCTGTCGTTTTATAAAGTCCGCTGCTAGGTCCCCATTTGCGAATCGGGTCGTAGCCATCGATGCCGTCCGGTTTTGCGACCGTTCCTGGCCAACTGTCGAAGCCATCGCGCTGTCGGTCCCAGAAGGCAGCGATGATCGTATCGGGGTTGGTCGGGTCCATGATCATGTCGATGACACCGGTCTTGTTGTCCACAAACAGGACCTTGTCCCATGTTTCGCCACCATCGGTCGTCTTGAATACACCTCGATCTTCGTTGGGGCCATAGAGTCGACCAGCGGCACCAACATAAACCACCTTCGAGTCCTTTGGGGAAACAAGGATGCGGCCGATCTGATAGGTCTTTTTCAGCCCCATGTTCTTCCATGTAGCACCGCCATCTATGGACTTGTAAACACCATCGCCATAGGAAACCGAGTTGCGTGGATTTGCTTCGCCCGTTCCTGCCCAGACGACTTTGGTATCGTTCGGGTCGACGGCGATGGCTCCTAGGGAAATAGTTTCTTGTTTATCAAACTGATGGGCAACGGTTGTTCCCTGATTGACCGTCTTGAGGATGCCACCGGATGCGGTTGCAATATACCAAAGCGACGGGTCATTGTCCGGAATGGCGATGTCAGTGATTCGACCAGCCATGTTGGCTGGTCCGATCGATCGCCATTTCACATTCTTGACCAATTCGGAATCGATCTTCATCGCAGGCGGGAAGACCAATGGCTTAGCCGGCGTCTTCTCAACAGATTTAGCCGCAGGTTCCGCCGGTTTGACTTCGGTTGGTTTCGGTTGCTTGAGCGATTGCAGTTCCTGCACGATCTTTCCGAGAACACCCTCGATTGCCTCCAATCGATCGGTCGTCTTGTCTGCTGCTGGCTTGACCGGAGCTTCCGGCTCTTGAGCGCATACCAAAACATTGAAAGTAAGCAGTAACAAGCTTGAGGCGAGAAGGCTATTAGGACGAAGCGATAATCGCATCCAAAACTCCACGGAAAGTCGTAAGGTGGTAATGGTTGTTGACTTGAATTCGACAGAAGGAGTCAACCGAATGCTACCAGTCTAGTCTGTTCTATATTGCTATTGCAATTCATCAGCAACTGGAGTTGGTGAATAGAGGGGAAATTGTTTCTTCTTGTGGCTGAGCGAAGGGCCTCGCTCGTCCACGATTTTCTGAACGCCAGGTCTTACGGCATTGCCTCAACGTTGGGCAAAATCAAGTCCGATGGCGGTTGGCCATTGGCTGGTCGAGTAAACGCTTCGCCGTACTTGGCAAAGCCATCGAGGAACCCGCCATGGCTCAAGAAAAACGCACCATTCTCCACTCCCATGAATCGATCGAAACGGTCCGTGCGGCCGGTTGGATCATGGCTAAATTTGGCCGCGGTCAGTTCCGTCCATCTGCCATCTGGGGTGCGTATCCACTGATTGCCATAACGCGATTTTCTAAGCAGATGTCCGTTGCTGCCGCCGAAGTTCTCGCTGAAGCTATGCACGCCGCGCATCCAGCCCCCTTCTTTCGGTGCCTTCCACGACGAAATCAGCATCCACTTTTGCTGTTCTGGCTGGAACCAATAGCCTGAAAAAACGGTCGCCGTATCGATGGGTTTGGCGGTCACTACGAACCGTTGTTTCTCACCCGTTTTCCACATCGTTTTAAGATGGCTGTGCCCACCGGTTCCTTCGTTTCCGAAGTCTCCCGTACAAACCCCTTCACCCTTTCCCATCAACTTCACTCGGTTCTCGTCGCCCACTTTTTTTCTGTCCTGAGCCTCGTTGCCACTGTCCCAAACGCTAAAGATAATTCTGCGTTCCGTCGGGCTATTCACCTGCATTCCAAAGTAACCTCGATGCCAACCACAAGCCATGTAGAACGTCGTAGTCGGATCTTCGATGGCTGTCACTTCACAATAGAAAGCCTCGACATCCGCTCCATCCGAAACTGGGTACATCAAGTGAACAGAAGCGGCATTTCGACGTTCCTTGAGATTGAAATGAACCTTCTCTATGGCGGCTCCATCCAAAAGCAATGCTTTGACATCCGCGATCGGAGCCTTGGTTTCGTTCAACGACTCAAGTCGCATTCGCTTGTAACCGGTCGTTGCAATCATAAAAACTCCAAAGTCGACGATGATAGGCTTGTCGATGCCTGAGCCTGTTACCGTAGCGTTGTGCGATTCTTCGTCGACCGTCATTCTGAGTTTGCAGGAAGTGCCGTCTGCTAAGCATAATTCGGTCTTTAGCTTGAGCGCGCCAGCTGTTTCAAACTTGCCGTACCAATTCACAGACTGCGTCGGATCGTTCCAACGAGTGACCCCGTTCTGCTCCGAGATGCGTGCGCTCTCGGGATTGGGGAGCATGTATGCGGTAAAGGCTGGCACCCGCAATTCGTCGGCGAAAATATGGCTGGAATGCAAACCAGCGATCGCAACGGAAAAGATGCCAAGGAAAGTTAGTGTCAAGCGTTGCATTGGAGAGGCTTTCGTTAGTATAAAGGCCGGTGTGCCAGGGCTAAACACAATACCGTTCAAGTAAGCCCAATTTCGCAAAAACTTCGTTTAACAGTTAGCCGTAGGCGTACGCTAATGGTATCGAGTACGCCTTCGTCTGACTGTTAAACAAATAATTGAACGGTATTGGGGTTAAAAAACTCTCAACTCTCAACTCTCAACTCTCAACCCCAAGTACCGCGATCTTGCCGAACTCGATTCCCATCATGACGGAATTCAGTCCGGAGCCAATACCCAACAAGGCAGATTTTGTTCCGGCTTGAAACTGAGACTTCGAAAGACCGACCCCCAACGCCGTTGGCAACGCTACCGACCCGGTGTTTCCCAACCGTTCAAAAGTCGCGAAATCGGTTTCTACCGGCATACCGAGCGTTTCCAACATCCTACGTCGATGGGCCGAACCCACTTGGTGGCATACGGTTGCGCCGATCTCAGTTCGCTGCCACTTGAGTTCCGATAGCAACATGTCAAAGGCTGCTTTGCCAGTCTCAACACCGGCCTCCAAGAGTAACTCCGAGTCGGTATTCATGATCGGTTGCATGCCACTACCCGCTTGATCGGTATCACTTTGGCATAGCGCATGATGCTGGGTCCTAGCTACAGCTACGGCACCGCATACGCGGGCCCCCAAACCTAGTGATTGGGCCTCAAAATAGCGGCGATCGCCCAAGAGCCAAGCACAACTTCCGGATCCGATCGTTAGCGATGCAAAGGCAGGCTTGATCGATTGACGCGTCAAGCTGGAATCGGCGTTCAATTGATGAATGGTGGCTTCTAATAGTCCACGGCAGTCCTCGGTACCCACCACCAAGCCAGCACGGATCACACCGCTTTCAATCAGTTGAGCAATTTGCACGGCACCGTTCATAACTCCCAAACACGCATTGGAAACGTCGTATACCCAAGCGTTCTCGGGCAAGCCAGTCAAATGATGGACACGACAAGCCGTAGCCGGTTCCAGGTATTCACGACAAACACTTGCATGGATAAGGCATTGAACTTCACTTGAAGGAACGCTGGCCGCAGTGAGTGCTCGGCGGCAACTCTCCACGCTCATATCGCTGATGCGAGTCTTTGGATGCCACAACCTGCGTTCACGAATACCACTCATCCCCTCAAGTCTTCCTTGAGGCAGCTTGAGCCGCTGGTAGACACTGTCCAGTTGGATCTCGATATCTGCGGAGGTGATCACCAACGGAGGCAACACATAGCCAACCGAAAGCAACGATACGTTTTGAAAGAGCATTGGGATCGTTTCTTGCGCTGGAGCTACTTGCGGCGGTCGCTGAGTTCGTGAACCATATCGACCAGCGCGATGACATTATCGACAGGCGTTCCCGGCAGGATTCCATGTCCTAAATTGAAAATGTGTCCTGGACGTCCAGCCGCTTGCGAAAGGACATAGTGGACTTGATCTCGTATGGTGTCTAAGTCGGAAAACAAAACGGTCGGATCCAGGTTGCCTTGTACTGCCCGGTCGTTACCTGCCATATCCCAACCGACATCCAAGGGAACTCGCCAATCCAATCCGACCACGGTGCGATTATCGCCTCGCAGAAGCGAGGTTAGCATGGGATTGCCGGTGGCGAAGTTGATCACCGGTACGCCTGGCACAATCGATTCCAGCAGTTGATGCATGTGAGGCAAGATGCGAGTTCGATACTCGTTGGGCGATAAACATCCGGCCCAGGAATCGAACAACTGCACGCACTGAGCACCGGCCGCAATCTGCGAGTTGAGGTAGAGTGCAATCGAATCCACTAGTTTGTCCATCAACTCCTTCCAAGCCACCGGATCGGAATACATGAGTGTCTTGGTGTGGATGTAGTTTCGCGAACCGCTCCCCTCAATCATGTAGCTGGCCAACGTAAAGGGGGAACCGGCAAAACCGATCACTGGGATTTTTTCCGGTAGACTGGCTCGAGTCGCCGTGACGGTGTCCGCCACGAACTGCAACGCCTGCATGTTTTCCAAAGGCTTGACGCGATCGACATCCCTCGGTGATCGGATTGGGTTATGGATCACAGGGCCATCGCCAGCAGTGAATTCTAAATGAAAACCCATCGGCTCTAGGATCGGCAAAAGATCGGAAAAAATGATGGCGGCATCGACACCCAGTTTCTCGACAGCGGTGACCATGACTTCCGCACATAAGGATGAATTCTTGCATAGTTCCAGAAACGATACCTTTTCGCGGACCGCTCGATACTCAGCCATGTATCGCCCAGCTTGACGCATGAGCCAAACGGGGGTGACCTCCGTTTCTTGCTTAAAGCAGGCCTTCATGAATGGGTTGTCGTGGAATGGATTCATGGGTGTTCCCGGAGACGGTGTTCCCGAAGACAGTTGACTTTTTGTGGACATGTCGTTTCTCGAAACTCCGATAGGTAAGCCGGTAATACCCGTAAATCGTTTGGCCTTGAGAATTCGCGGACTCTTTTCCGCAGCGGCTTGAACGAGATGGCCCATCTTCGAATGCTCGGGTTCCAGATCGATTGGGATTTCTAAGTGCTGGAGCATTTCGGAGGTGGTGGGGCCAATCGACGCAACCACCATGCTGCGGAGCGCTAGCCGAAGAGCCGCTTCACAATCCAATTGATTGGCGATGCGCAACAGATTGACCGCTTGATGGGCACTCGTAAACAAAAGGCAATCCCGTTCGCCTCGCACGATCGCTTGCACATTATCGATCAGCGGTTGAGTGTCCTCAGGCAGTTCCCATTGATAGACTCGGACGGTGGTGACTTTGGCACCGCGAGCTTCGAGGCCTGCCACCAGCGAATGATTCGTGATTCCGTATTCCTGCAGTCCGATTTCAACGTTGGAAACGGGGACGTGGATGTCCATGGTTTGAAGGACTTCTCGCCAGGTGTTCGGTTCCGGAGCGCGGTGCGTGGCTTGCAAGCCGAACTCGCGCATGGCCGCGACTGGCTTTGGCCCGCGTGCAACGGTCGGGATATCCGACAACGAATCCAGGAATCGCTGCTTGTCCATGTGCGGTTCAATGGCAGCGATCAATTGCTTGAAGCCAACACCGGTCAAAAAAATGACGGCCCCAATCTCACCCGTCATCACACGATACGCGAAATCGATGGCTTCTTTATTCTTTTCGATGGGAACTTCACGCATCGAGGGGCTGACATAAGGCACACCGCCAAATCGTAGGATCAGCCGTGCAAAGTCATCGCGGCGGCGGCTTTCCAGAGCCGCCACTCGGAGTCCACCAAAGGAAGGGCTCAAAGATGGAGATGCGGATTTTTGGGTCGAGTCTTCGGACATAGATTCAGGTTATTTCAAAACTTCAGAGGCAGCGGCCGTATCGAGAAACCACCAGAGTCTCCCAAGTTTGGGTTCAATCAATTGAGCAGGATACTCGTCGGGATGACGCGGTCCATGCATGACAACGTCGACGGCAGGTCGCTTGGATGGCCCGCATACGAGAAAGGCAATGTTTCGAGCGGCGTTGATCATTGGAGCCGTGAGTGTCAGACGATACGCCGAAAACTTCGGTACAAAGTTGGCCACGAAGAGTCGATGCGATTCATTGAGCGCTTCGGTCTCGGGGAATAAAGAGGCTGTATGCGCGTCATCGCCCAAGCCCAAAAGTACAATATCGATAGCCGGGATTTCATCCTCCTCATCGTCCGTACCGACAACCAGCGCTTCTCGAATGGTCTTTTCATAATCGGCTGCCGCCCGCTCAGGTGCGTTGAGATGAATAACCACGGGCAGCATCTGCGGCACGGATCTTGGCAACGCCACAGAATCGAGTCGATCGAGCCAAGCTTCTTTTACCATACGATAGTTGCTGTCAACGTGTTCGTGCGGGACGTTGCGTTCATCCCCCATGATCAACCTGACACGCGACCAATCGACGCTCGTCGTTTCATTCTCTGCGATGAGTTGATACAGTCGTTTGGGGGTCGAACCGCCAGACAACGCAATGCTACATGCACCACGCGCAGCGATGCACTCGGTTATGGTTTCAATCAACCATTCGGTCGCAGCAATGGCAACCTCTTCGGCGTTGGGCTTAACGATCGTCTGATGGTACATGGTTTATTCTTTAAACGCTTTTTGAAGTGGGCAAAGAGCAGCGTTGACCGTATGCCCGCGGCGATAGTCGTCGAGTAACTGTCGGGACTGGTCCGCCAACATGCGTCGGACTTCTCGCCTCTCACCCTTGACCCGAGGTATCTTGAGGTTGTCGTATGCGGTCGTTTGGTGCCGCATCCACGCGATAACTGCGGACTCCGCTCGTTTCTCGATCGGAATCCGTTCGGTTCTCGCTACGGTGCCGCTGCCGACGGGCGTTGCATGCAGTGTAACCGCTGTGGCGAGTTTTTTTGCAAGTGCGTCGTATCGAGAGGCAAAGTTCAAAAAATCAAGAACTGCGGCTCCGAAATCTTCGACATATTCTGTCTGTTTCTTCTCCCTACGATTTGCATCCGCGACCTTGCGTTTGGCATAGGTTTCCGTTGAACGCTCCTGCTCCAGACCGGTTCGCATGGTGAAAATAGTGGCTTCGGGAGCCCACACACCCTTCGAGAATGTCCTCCGTCCTTTTTTTTCTTGAACCGTCCAAGTTGGACCAGCGGCCTTGACGCGGCGTGTTAACCCAGCATCGCCGGGTGGCAATAATTCCCACCCATCTGGAATCGGGAGGATCTTTCCATCCTCGGTGCGTACCGTCTTGTCACTTGGGCCGGGTGAAACCACCCGCGATGCGATCGTCATTGAAGTTTATGTAATAGTGATTGCTCGATGGAGCAATGGATCAATCTCGAATTGGACGATTTTAGCACGATTCTTCAAATCGATCAGTCCAGTTTCCAACTCCGTGAATTTCCAGAATTGACTCGCGGCTTGGGCTTTGCGACAAATATCAGTTTACGAAAAATAGGTTGATTCTAGTTTTGTTCCGTTCTGCGAGCCGGCATTTCCGTTCTGCGATGCGGCATTTCAGATCTACGATGCGGCATTTCAGGTCTGCGATGCGGCATTTCAGGTTGGTTGGGGGCTTGTCCCCCGCCAACCTTGTTTTGGCGTACTAACGCCCGGCACTCGCGAATCGATCCGTTCCCCCCGGCTTTGCCCGCCGGAGGCGGGCAAAGACGAGGGAAACGGGAGTTGAGAAGCCCATAGTAGTACACCAAAACGCATCCGTCGGGGACAAGCCCCGAACGGATGATTGCACAGCCCTGTCTCTGCTTTAACGCAACCCAGTCACTAAGCGACCATTCTCGTTCGCGACAGCGCTCAGAGTGGCACTCCCCGCTGTCTTAACTTGGTAGCCAAACTCCTCCAACTTTGTCCTGTCCGCATCCGCCCAATGCTTTTCCAGCTCTAACGCTAGATTGCCTTCGGTGTGCACTCGCGGGGCTGCCATCGATCTTTCAAGCGAGTTTTTTTGCAAGACGAATTCCGTTAAGAACGTGAAAACTGCGTTAGGAATCTTTCGCCCTCCCCGGCCTCCTACCGCGAGAATCGCTTGTCCGTTTCGCGTAACAATGGTTGGGACCATGTTATGCAGCGGCCGTTTGCCTGGCCCAGGTGCATTGGGATGACCGGGGGTCACATCGAACCGCGAGACTCCGTGCCCCAGGGTCAATCCAAGTCCATCGACCGTAACCTTAGCCCCAAATCCGCCGCCATGCGTCAAGGTCAAAGATGCGAAGTTTCCATCTCGGTCCGCGCTGCTCAAATGAATCGTGCCACCTTGATCATTGCTCTTGACGCGATGCGCTATCGGGCGTCCCCTCGCGATGGATTCGTTCACCTGCATTGCAGTCTCGCGAGCGTACTCCTCGGAAAGTAGCGTTGTTATCGGTACCTCGACTTGCTTTGGGTCTCCAAGCAATTGCAATCGATCGCGCCAAGCCCAGCGGAGGGCTTCCACCAAGGCCGTCGATCTCAGGTCCTCCGCAATCGTCTCTAGACGCATAACCTGCAAAGTCCGTATGGCTTGCAGTACGCTCAATCCTCCAGCCGTCAGCGGCGCCGTGTGAATCGTCATTCCGTTGCAATCCAGAGTGAGAGGCGAGGCGACGAAGGCTTGGTAGGCGTTTAAATCTTCCGTTGTGACAAGGCCCCCGTTTTTCTGAAATTGCGACGCAATGTGAGTCGCATATTCGCCTCGATAAAATGGATCGACCGAGTTGGCCTGCGCTAATGTTGATAGCATTTCAGCCAACTCGGGGTTCCGAAAAATGGCGCCCGCGGTCTTCGGCGCATCCCCGTCGAAGTAAAGCTTACGTGAGCCTGGGTCTCTAGAAAACTGGACCGCAGAGGCTTTGATAGCAGTCGCCAAGGCAGCTGGAATAGCAAAGCCATCACGGGCCAAAGCGATCGAGGGTTGCATTGCATCTCGCAAGGACCAAGTGCCGCCGGTTTTCAATGCGAGCGCCATGCCCGCTAAGATGCCAGGCACTCCGGCGGCCAGCCATCCATGTTCGTTAACGCGGCCTACGACGATGCCTTTTTTATCCAGTTGAAACGTGTCCTCGCGCATGGCCGAGGGAGCTGTAGAATTGAAATCGAGCGAGAGGATTTTGCGACCACCCTCGATCGCGATCGTTGCCGAACCGCCATATCCGCCGATACCGGTATGGCTTAAAGCCGTAACGGCGGCAGCGAATCCGCCTGCCACAATCGCGTCGATCGCGTTGCCACCATTCCGCAGTACATTTCCTCCGACCCTAGCCGCTTCCGGGTCACCGACCACTTGGCCTTGTTCGGTAAAGTTGTAGGTTGCACGCAACGATTGCAAACGCATGCACCCGAGGGCCGTTGCGGTTGCACCGGCTCCGATCCAATCACGTCTATTTAACACGTTCATTTTGATTTACTCGGGGTCGACTCTCCGTTGGCCATAGGCAAACTGGCGACAAAGAGACCCTGAATGACACGGGTCATATGAGGAATCTCCAATCGATCCCATTCGTCATCTGGTTGGTGGTAATCGGCATGCAAAGATCCGGCTGAGAAGCTGTGTGCGATGACCCCTTTTTGGGCAAAAGACCAATTGTCGCTGGCCCGATACAACATCGCACTGTGTTTGGGATGATTGAATATCTCGACGCCGAAAGGAAGGGATGCCTTGTTCATGAGCACACCTAGATCCGATTCCGGCCAACCAGTCATCCAAATCTTACCTCGAGCGCCCGCCTCGGGCCGACCAATCATTTCGATATTGACATTCGCTCGGATCTTTTCCAGCGGCCAAGCTGGCGTTTCCGCAAATTGTTTGGAGCCCAAGAGCCCCGACTCCTCACCCCAGAAGGTCATGAAGAGCAACGACCGTTTGGGCTTGGGCATCTTTGCAAATGCGTCCGCCAAAGTCACCACTGCGGTGACACCGGAAGCATCATCGTCAGCTCCGTTGAAAATCCCATCGCCCGTACTAGGCTTGGTGCCCAAGTGATCGAGGTGCGCGCTAAACAAGATGGCTTCCTTCGATAGCTCGGGATCGGTCCCCTTCAATAGTCCAATGACGTTTCGCATGGGTGATTCGGAAAGGATCGCAGCAGGAATCTCAAGATGAATGGAGGCGGCGGACAGCGAGACCTCGGGTACCAGCAGCACAGGGATGGCAAATCGAGAACGAGCCGATTCGGACCGGGGTTTTTCCTGAGACTCGCGAGCCAAGCCGATCAATTCACTATCGTCCGGCACTCCCAACAGGAGAGCCTTGGCGCCGGCGTCCTTCAACGTGGTTGTCATCCGAGCCACTTGAGATAAGACGCGGGGCCCCTTGGCGTTGCCCGGCATCGTTCCAGCTACGACGCCTTCCAACCCACTGGTCGGTAGTTCACTGGCCAAGTCGACTTTTTTGACATCGCCTTGGTACGACACGGGTTTGTCACTGGCCGCCAAGAGTGCGAACTGTTCAATCGGTCTTGAATCGGGGCCCGTCAGCTTTACTGGCCCGCTCGGAGTCTTGATCAACTGCTTCATGGTGACGTGAAAGAATTCGCCATCGGCAAGGCTGCCATCCAAACCCGCGCCTAGAAATCGTGACGCCACGTACCTGGCAGCTATGTTGAATTCCGCGGAACCGGTCGCCCGCCCTGCAAGCTCATCGCTCGCGAGAAAAGAAATCGTCGCAGTCACTCGCCCTTCGGTGATTTCATCGAGACCAGGCTTAAGCGAAAGATTGGGCGCTTCTTGCCAACCAAAAACACTGGATGACGAGCCGACTAAAACAACAAAACCGAGCAAAAGCGACTTGCAATACTTCCGGACCATGAATGGTGGATTCCTTTGAATTCTTCGGGGACAACAACGCACTTTCTAACAATGAGTATAACGAAAGCCACGGCCAGCGTTGAGGGATTTCATTCGTCAGTCGAGATTCGACCAAGCCAGAGATGGTATAGTAATCGTTTAACACCAAATCTGTTTAAGGAAGCCCAGTGTTGCATAATTTCGTTTAACCGTTAGCCGTAGGCGTACGTTAGTGGTATCGAGTACGCCTTCGGCTGACTGTTAAACAATTAATTGAACGGTATCGCGTTTAACATTTAGGCGTAGTCGTACGTTAATGGTATTGGGGTTAATCGAATACTTCCATTTCCAATCCGAAAGGTCCCAGTCATGGCATCATTCCATCCTAGTCTGCAGGTGTCACGCCGCACGGCAATTTCTGCGCTGGCTGCCGGTGCGACGTTGGCGTCTGGGATTTTGTCTACACCCAGCAAGTTTGCGGCGGCGGATGAGCCGATTAAGCCGGCGACCAAGAAACATCGGGTTCGATTTGGAGTGTCTACCTATTCGTTTTGGCAGTTCAATCGCAACGAGTTGAGAGACATTGGAAAGTGCATTGACTTAGCGGCCGAATGGGGATTCGATGGGGTGGAAATCCTGCATCGTCAAATGACAGACGAAAGCAATTCAACACTTCAGAAAATCAAGCAACGGGCCTTTGTCAACGGGCTGGACCTGTGCGGATTCTCCATTCATCAAGGCTGGGTATCTCCAGATCCAGAGGTCCGCCGAAAGAATACCGAACACACCATTCATTGCATTGAATTGTCGTATGCGTTGGGCATTCCAACGATGCGAGTCAATACAGGACGGTGGGGAACCAGCGGCAACTTTGACGAACTCATGAAGAATCGCGGAATTGAGCCTGTCCTGGCGGGGCACACCGAAGACGAAGGATACAAATGGGTGATCGACGGCTTGACCGAGTGTCTGCCAGCCGCCGAGCGATGCGGCGTCACGCTGGGCTTGGAGAATCACTGGGGACTAGGACTAACACCACAAGGTGTCATGAAAATTGTTCGCGCCGTCAATTCCCCCTGGCTGAAGACGACGCTCGACACGGGCAACTTTCTGGAAGACCCCTACGATCGGCTTGAGCTGATGGCGGACGACGCTGTCCTCGTGCAGGCCAAGACCTATTACGGCGGTGGGTTGTGGTACACGTTGGAGCTCGACTATCCTCGCATTGCTAAGCTGCTTTATAAGCACAACTTTGGAGGCTACGTATCGTTGGAATTTGAGGGAAAAGAAGACCCTCGCATTGCGATTCCAAAGAGTCTAGAAATGCTAAAGGCCGCCTTTGCCTAATAACTGGGGGGCACTCGTTCGGCGGTTCGTGTAACAAAAAAGAGACCTGACCCCTTTTGATCGCCCTTTTGATCGCCACGGCTGAGTACGAGTGCGAAAACGCAGGAATTCCCGAATTGGTCCGAACCTTCTGCAATCTATAGCTTGTCTTCCCAAAATACCCGGTTTTTCTCGAGACGGTTGCGCACATGGTCGAAGTTGATGACACAATCGATGTTGTTTTAATCGATGTATTGCTTTCGGCTAGACTGGAACGCACCGAGGGTATCGCCAATGCTCGCTTCGTCGAGGCTCGAGCTCGCCAGTCGGCCGACTCCAAGTCGGCTTGGATCGAAGTTGCGGGTGCCTACGCACTTTTCGACGGCCCGGACTCTCCGTTAACGCAGTCTTTCGGGTTGGGAATGCAACAAGAGGTAACGCCGGCTGACTTCGAATCCATAGAAGCGTTTTTTCACGACCGAAATGCGCCCGTTTACCTTGAGGTATCTCCGCTCGCATCGGGAGGGCTGTTATCGCAATTGAATGAACGCCACTATCACCCCATCGAGTACTCCAGCGTCCTGTGCCGCCGAATTGGTCCAGACCTTCGTTTACCGCGAAGTCGAAACGAATCAATAAGCGTTCGCAAGATCACGACGGATGAGTCGGAGCAGTGGGCCCAAATCTCAGCACGCGGCTGGAGCGAACATCCGGAATTCACAGAAATGATCTTAGGTTTTGGCCGCACCTTTGCATCCACCGTGGGAGCGACAGGCATGCAAGCCGAGGTCGCGGGCAAAATCATCGCAACTGGAGTTGTCTTTATCGCGGACGGCGTGGCTCTGCTCGCCGGAGCCAGCACGATCCCAGAAGCACGAAAGCAGGGAGCCCAATCCGCATTGTTGGAGGCTCGATTGCGATACGCAGTCGAGCAAGGATGCGATCTCGCGATGATGTGTGCACTCCCCGGAAGTCCGTCGCAACGCAATGCCCAACGGAACGGATTCCAAATCGCTTACACACGAACGAAATGGAATTTGGAATTTCCAACTCGCGAAGTGGCGAATTAGCCTACGCCACGTCTAATGATCTACTTCACGTCGATCTACTTCACGTCGAAGAGTTCCACAATGAAGTGGAGGTTGGCCTTAGGCGGAATGGCTCCAGGACTACCCCGCTCGCCGTAACCGAGTTGATAAGGAATGTCGAGTTCGATCATGCCACCAACACCGACCAATTGCATGCCCTCGGTCCATCCCTTGATGACTTGATTCAATCCAAACGAAATCGTTTCGGTGCGACGGTACGAACTGTCGAATATCGTTTCGTTATCCAGCCAACCCTTGTAATGAACCGTTACCCTATTGGTGGCCGTTGGTTTCTTTCCGTCCGTGCTTCGCAGAATTCGGTACTTGAGGCCGGATGTCGTTTCGAGGAATTCTGGCATGGCATCCATGTCGATTTCGCCAGGGGAAACTTTTTCTTGTTTATCTTCGGGCCCAGTCTTCAATGGCATAGCGTTCGTTTTCCCTTTTGACGGTTTGGGGTTGTCATTTCGCCCTATTTTTACCTCACCCTCCTCGATTTGGCGATGGGAAAGCCGTGAATCGGTAGCCGGAGTGTCGCATAATTGGGTCGCAAGTTAGAATGAAGGCCAGTACAAATATTGAAGTAGGGATCCAACAGAAAGAGAACGGGCCAGAATGTCATTAGAATCCGATCGCGATGCGGTGCTTGAACTGACTCAGAAGCTTTTGGTCGCCATTACAGCCGGAGACTGGGATACGTACACCGAAATCTGCGACGAATCGCTCACCTGTTTCGAACCGGAAGCACAAGGCAATTTGGTGGATGGTTTGGATTTCCACCACTACTACTTCAACCTGCCGTCATCGGGCACACCCTCTCCCGTTCAGTCCACTATTGTCGCCCCACACATTCGCATCATGGGCGACGTAGCGGTCATCGCCTATGTTCGATTGACTCAGCGAATCAATGAGGGCAAACCTGTTTCTTCTGCCATGGAAGAGACGCGAGTTTGGCATCGACAACAAGGCAAGTGGAAGCACGTTCATTTTCATCGAAGCCCAGCCCGCTGATATTACAACTATGCATCCACTAGGCTTTCTGCGGGTTACTGCCGCATCCACTCCGACTTCTGTCGGCAATCCATCGGCCAATCGTCATTCGATCCAGTCGGCGATCGCCGCGTTCCCGGATTCCGATGTCATCGTCTTTGGCGAATTGTGCTTGAGCGGCTATACGTGTGGCGAATTGTTCACGCAGAGTCAACTGTTGGATGCATGCAAAACGGAGTTGATTGCTTTGTCTCGGTCCGTCCAATCCAAGCAATTGGTGGTCATCGGACTGCCGATGACTTTGGATGGAAAGCTGTTCAACATCGCCGCGGTGCTTGGTAACGGCCGAATTTTGGGGCTCGTTCCTAAACAACACCTTCCAACCTACCAAGAGTTTTACGAGTCGCGTTGGTTTCAATCTGGAGCGGGGCAACATACCACTCAAATTACGCTGCTCGTCGATGGCGAATCCGTGGTGGTCCCGTTTGGAACCGATCTGCTTTTTACTTGCGGTGGCGCAACGGTCGGCATTGAGATTTGCGAAGATCTTTGGGTGCCCATTCCGCCCAGCGCTTGTCAAGCGATAGCCGGTGCCAACATTTTGCTCAATCTATCGGCCAGCAACGAAACGGTCGGAAAGGCCCAGTATCGCAAACGACTCGTGACCACCCAATCGGGCAAATGCATTGCTGCGTACGCTTACGCCAGCGCTGGCCCCACGGAGTCCACTACGGACCTAGTTTTCGGTGGCCATTGCATGATCGCCGAAAACGGTTCACTGCTTGCCGAGTCGGAACGCATTGGAACCGGACTCCTATTGACGGATGCATCTCGGCAGGGCGGAGTTGTTAGTTTTGCGACCAGCGATGTCGATCTTGGTCGACTGGATCACGACCGACGGATCTTCGGAACGATGCATCAAAGTTCCAATCCGGAGTTTTTAATGCCGTTTCGTCGTATTCCGTTCGAACTAGAATCGGCGGACTTTCCATTAGTTAGATTTATCGATGCCCATCCATTCGTTCCGCAAGTGACTGCTGAGTTGGACGAACGCTGCGCGGAAATATTCGAGATCCAGTGCGCTGCGTTGGCAAAACGGGTATCGAGGCTCCCCAAGGAATTGCCACTGGTCATTGGCGTTTCAGGCGGACTCGACAGCACGCTCGCGCTCATCGTCGCGGCGAAAATGATGGATGCCATGCATTGGAAGTCTACCCGATTGATTGGCGTTACGATGCCTGGCTTTGGGACAACCGAGCAAACGAAAAACAATGCGACGAAACTGTTGGGCTTCCTTGGACTAACCATCGAGACAATTGATATTCGTGAAAGTTGTTTCCGCACGTTTCTGGACCTTAAGCACGAACCTTTTGGTATTCCGCTGGCCGGAAAGACGTGGCAGTCCTTGCAGGATGAAATGGAACGATTGCCCGACGACAAACGAAACGATCTCGTCTTTGAGAATGTCCAAGCGAGAATGCGAACGATGCTGCTAATGAACAAAGGCTTTGTCATCGGTACGGGCGATTTGTCCGAATCCGCGTTGGGTTGGTCCACCTACAACGCCGATCACATGTCGATGTACAACGTCAACTGCTCAGTCCCGAAAACGCTTGTCAAATTCCTGGTTCGTTACGTGGCCATGAACCGGTTCGATGGCGACGCCCGAAGAGTCCTGCTAGACATTGCGGACACACCCATTTCGCCCGAGCTGCTACCGCTATCAAAAAACAAAGCGATGCACCAAAGCACGGAGGGTACGATTGGACCGTATGAACTTCATGATTTCTTTTTGTATCATTTCGTTCGCTGCGGTGCACCTCCGAGCAAGATCTTGCTTTTGGCCAAACAGGCGAAGTTTGATCGCGAGTATTCAACCGAGGAAATTAGACGCGTTTTACAAACGTTTTTGCGGCGTTTCTTTGCTGCTCAATTCAAACGATCGTGCATGCCGGACGGCCCCAAGGTGGGGACCGTTTCCCTATCGCCAAGAGGAGATTGGCGAATGCCGAGTGATGCTGACCCTGCTGTGTGGCTCCCGTAGGTCAGTCGCTCCGCCGACTGACGGTCAGCGTACTTTCAGACCCAAGTGCGAGCTCCTACTCAAGAAGCTCCGATGAAAGAAGCGAAAAGAGGCTTCAACGATACGAAGACTTGAGGTAACGAGGCGATTCGAATACCGAGGACTCGAGTCGCGGAGCGACGCGACGCGACTACGGTAGCAACACCTCATCCACCACCGATTGCTGAATGTGTTCTTGTTCAATACGAAGATTGTTTTCGCGGCAATGAACGAATGCTGCCGCTTCGTTTGCATTGAGTTCCGACGGTATCCCCGGTTGACGGAGGGTTCCGGCAGTTGCCAAGTGTTCAAACTCGCGAACCGTTTGCATGTCCATCAAGATACTGTTTGTCTGTGGGTACCTTCGGCGAAGCATTGCCAGGATTTCAAATCCCTCAACATCCAAATCACCCCAATAAGTGATCGACGATTTATGCAACCAAGCGATGTCGAATAGCTGCGTGATTCCCTTCCCCATCCCAAAGAAAGCGATGCCACGCTTGATGGGAGGGAGCGTTAGCAACGTGACTTGGTTCTCGACCATCACCACCCTGGCGTCACCCACAGGAATGTTTGCGATTTCTTGCGGCGGCAAAGAGAGCTCGGCGGTAAATAGTCCAAGCTCCTTTTGTAGTTCAGGATCGAGGATACGAGTCAGGATGTGCGCGCGGAAATAGCGGAATCCGTAACGCTGTTCGAAGTTGCGAGGATCGCAACTGCAATCGATCGATTCGTCAGGCAAAAGAATGTCCAACCACTCTGTGAGCAGTGCTCGATTTTGTTGAATCAATTTGGTAGGAACCGCTAATGGCAGCTCACGAGCGAAACAGCCAGGCCTTGGATTGCGGATCAGAAAATCAGCGACGGCCAGCAAGTCTTCCAAAGTGTCCAAGTCGACGATTCTTTGCCAACCCCGCTTGAGCCAAGCTTCCAGTTCTGGGAGTCGCTGGCGGATTTTTAGTACACGGCTCTCAAGACGCTTGAATTCGTTTAGTTTACCTGTCAGTTTGAGCAAATCGAAACGGGTATCGACGGTGATCGCTATCGGAAAAAAGTCATTCTCCCCAAACTTGCGTGAATTGCGTCTCTCCCATTCAACCGAATAGCCATATCCGACGAATTCTTTGGCTGACTCACGCAGCCGGTGGACCCCGTGGATGTTTTTCGAATGGACGTCGGAGAGTTTCAGATTGGCGGGAATACGCCATGGAAACAGTTCATCATCCATTCCGTCCAGCCATGCCGCGATCGCGCGAGGATAAATTCTGGTTGCTTTTTCTAAAATTTCCGCGGGTATTATCATTGACCGATCTGTGTTTTTGTTGACCATTGTGGCACGGCACTCCGTGTCGTAATTTTATTATTGTCGCCTTTCGCTCTGGGAAAATGCGGCTCGTAAACGCACTTTTGCGGAGCAAAAGGCGACCATCTCAACCATCCATACTCACGAATTTCCCAATGAATTGTATCCACTCCCTGTGCCTTTTGTCCTTGTTGTTTTCCGAGTCCTTTGCAAGCTGGGACGGGGACGAATCGCCACCCCCGAACCCCGAAGTCCAAGTCGTCAGGAATGTGGTTTACGGAAATGCGGACGAGTCGATGCATCGGGCAGATATCTACCGACTTAAGTCCAGCGACAAAACGCTGAAGTCCCCAGGGGTCATTATGATACATGGCGGAGCATGGTTCGCTGGTGATAAGACAAACGATGCATTGCATGCAAAACGGCTGGCACAAAAGGGGTTCGTGGTCATGGCCATCAACTATCGACTGGTACCCAAGCATCCATTCCCAGCTCAAATCGATGATTGTCATCTTGCGTTGGAATGGATGACTTCGCATTCAGTGGAGTTGGGAGTGGACCCCGACGCATTGGCTGCATGGGGCTATTCTGCCGGTGGCCATTTGGCAGCATTGCTAGCCACGGATCCAAAAGTGGGATTGCCTCGCCTCAAAGCGGTGGTCGTCGGGGCAGCACCCTGCGACTTGTCGCAGATTCCGGAAAATAGCCAAGCCTTGGTCGGGTTGCTCGGAGGAACCAGGGCCAAGTATCCCGAACGCTATGCCAATGCGTCGCCCTTGACCCATGTCAGCTCGGACGATCCACCTACTTTCTTGTTCCATGGAAGTAAGGATTGGCTGGTACCGCCCGTTGCTTCTCAATTAATGTGCGATGCCTTGGCGAAAAACGGTGTCGTATTCGAGTATTTGGTGGTGGAGAAAAAAGCTCACCTAATGACTTTCATCGACTCCGATGCGACGGAAAAGTCGTTTTTATTCCTGAAAGAGCGCCTTTCGCCTCCACCACCTAATACCAGCGGCTCTGCCGACCTGCAAAAGTAGATAAATCGCGGGAGATCGTTGCCGTTGCAGGCTAGAATGATTGGTAGTTTCGTCCTTCGGCCCATTTCTACGCTCGAAAACAATCTCCAAATGATGTTGTTTCAAAGATCGATTTCTCTTTTTTCATTGTTGGTAGCCTTCGCTACGCCTGGGATCGGCTTGGCTGAATTCCATTGGGATGAAAAATCTGGCGGACCATTTGAGGCGGACGTCGAAGCGTGGATTCACGGCCTGAATGATGCAAGCTATCGAATTCGTCGCGAGTCGTTTTTGAAGTTGTGCGACCGCTCCATTCCTCTGGATGCGTGGTTAGACACCGAAGCCAAGAGCGGTGACCAACATCGCGCAGCCATTGCAAGTTGGTTAAAGCGATTGCGACGATCCAACGGTACCCTCGCTGAGCGTGCTGAGATGATTCGCGACTACGAAGCGTTGAGAAACAATGAGGATTCCGCTCTGGAACGATTCTCAGTTCTGGAACGGTATATCGACGATGGCCAATGGGAACGGCTGCTCGAAATTATTGCGTTGCTCGAACCACCAATTCGAATCCAGCTTCTGAGGGACGAGGACAAGCTCCAGCACATCATTAATAAGGCTTGGAAATCCGAAAACGAAGCCTTTGTTCCTCGCCTGCTCGAACTGGTTTTAAGTCCGATGGAGCGAGCTCATGCAAATCGATTGTGGCGGTCACTGGGTATGCCTGAGGAATGGAAAGTCTCTCAAAACAGTAACTTGTCCAGTGTCAAAGTAATTGAGCTTGAAGCGGAAGGCAAAATTGACGAGGCGGTGGCTCTGGCGGAAACGTCTGGTTCGCGAAATTTAGTTGAACCAATCCTAATGCGCTCGAATCGATGGGACAAATGGTTGTCCATGGACTTGCGACGAACGCCAATCATGAGTCTGGAGAATATCGACCATCAAAGAGCCGGCATGTTGCTTTTGTTGGGGCGATTCGGGGAAGCCAATGCTCAGTTGGACAAAATATTGACTGGCCCCGAATCCTCGGAGCTTTCGAAAGGGAGCGCCGTACTGTCGCTCGCCATGGGACGCACAGCCGAGTTTGCAACATTCGTTGGCCAGCAATCCGAAAATTCCGCGTTTGCTTTGTTGAGAAGTCTCGGAGACGTCCACGCGGCCTTCAAGCAGGTTGGTTTAGACGATTTATCATTGGTCTCTGTGCAGAAGTGGTTGGATACCAAAGGCTATCTAAAACGACGCTTGGCGGAGGATTTGAATCCACGACGCAAACCAAGGGAGTTTCCACTTGCAGATTATGCGGACTTGTTTTTTCAGATCGGCTTCAAGGAACAAGGAGAGCTCGTCGATTCCTATCTTATTGCCGAAGTAAAGCGGCGAGAGGCAGATGAAGGTGATAGTGTTTGGACGCCACTTTTCTTTCAATGGATCGTATTCAACGAACGCGTCAAAGCGATCTACTACTGGAAGGAATACTTAGTTCGCAAACAAGGACGTCAGACCAAACCCAAACAGTACGGAATTACATACCAGTCGGTCGACGAGAAAGTACAACCGTTTGAAGTGATGTATCCAGATCTTCCACAGTCTGCTTCCCTGATGTTGGAACACCTCCTGTCGCTTGCCAACACACCAGAACAAGGAGTCGAAATAGACGACGCTGAACGGCGAAGCAAAGCGATCGGGTTGGCAGTAGATCAGTTGGAGGATCTCCACGCCGGGCGATGGCCCCGTGATTGGCATGGACGACAACCGCTTTTGGAGCTTCGAAGAGCAGTCCACTTGAAATCGATTGAGGCGGGAAATTCCGGTGATGTTATGATCGAATTGGCATCGTTGTTTGACAGTTTGCAACAAACTCAGTTGGCGATCGAAACCGTAGACATGTGTCCAGTCGATTCGACCGCAAACGAAGCCAAAGCAGAGTTTCTAAAGCGGCTAGGTCAATTGGACGCGGCGTGCGACCTATTGATTGAAGAGTTTCAGAACGAAGCCTCAAACGTAGGACTACTGGTCGAATGCACAGAAACACTTGAACACATAGGACGCTTTGGAGAAATGGATCGTTACAGGATCCAGGGGCTATCATCGGTCTTGAATGATTGGAAATCTAAACCGAATCGACCTGTCCTTGCACTACCACCCTCAAAATTGGTGCAAGTGCTGATGGAACAACACTGGTATCGTGACCGAATCGAGAGCCTAACCGGGATGAATGCAGCCGTCTGCCTCAGTCGACAGTATGGCGCCTTGGCGAAAAAGGATTTGTCGCAAGCAAAGCAAGCCGCAAATTACTCACGCATTGAAGCGTTGATAAGAATAAAGAATGATTGGCCAAACGATGCGAAGGAAATCAGACAATTGCTTTCTATCTTCGGGGACACAATCCAATCGTTAATCTTAGAGGCCATATCAAATCGAGATCGCGAGTTAGCAGACAGGCTTTTTCGCGTCGCTTTCCGTTGCAAGCCACTGGACATTGATATGCCGATCGTGGTCGTGCCCGTTGCCGAAAGCGTTTTCGGAAAAGAGTTGGCCGACGAGTGGTTTGATATTTTTTATCAGCCATTGCTGAAACATCTCGATGAGTTTCCAAACGATTCGCTCATCGGTAACAACACTGCCTGGATGGCAGCTTTGTGCAATCGACATCTGGAAAAAGCTCGGGATCTCGCAAGTAGAGTGACGGTCAGCAATCCAGACCCAACCTACCTGGACACCCTCGCAGAAATCGAATACCGATTAGGCAACGTCGCACGGGCCATCGAGCTTTCTGAGCGATGTCTACAGATCGAACCCAAAGACAAACAGCATCGCGAACAGCTTAAACGGTTTCGAGCCGGATGGCCAAATTGAGGGACTGCAGCCTGAAAAACGAATCTGCTTGCGTTGTCCTGGCGATCATTCCCCGCTTTAAGGGGGCGTGAAATATTTACAGGGAATTTTAGCGTTGGAGGGCTAGACAATCGGATAGGATGCAGTCCCGGAAAACCCTTGGTACTCTCTCCTTCTTCTCTCAGGAGTTTGCTATGTTCTCGAACTCAATTCGAAATGTTCCGCGGATTGCGAGTGAAATGATGGCCTGTCCGACTGGCGATTGGCAATACCGATGTGATGGTAAGAAAACTTTTCTGTCTCTCCCCAGATGAAGATGCGATAGCGGCGATTGGTGGCTTGTTGAAAAACAAAGTGTCCGGTGCTCCCGTGACGGATTCGAATCGTACTTTCCTGGGAGTATTTTCAGAGAAGACGAGCATGCGGGTTTTGATTGGCGCCGCTTACGATTCGTTGCCGTCGGCCGCCGTGAGCGCTTTCATGGACTGCGATCGAAGCCGATTGATCGATGAACCAACATCTCTGGCTAGGATCTTAAAGATCTTCATCGAAACCCCTTTCCGGCGACTCCCCGTCCTTCGAGGCGATCAAGTTATCGGAATGGTCAATCGTCGAAACTTGTTGCGAGCCAAAATAACTATGCCTAACCTAACGGTAGCCAACTATATGGACCGGAAGGCACGCACCGTTTCAAAGGACGACGATTTGTTAACCCTAGCGGAGATCTTTCTGAGCACTCCGTATCGCCGACTACCGGTCGTCCAAGACGGCAAGTTAATCGGACAAGTCAGTCGCCGCGATGTGTTGAACTGCGCATTCCATTTGATGGATCCGCCGCTGGAACTTCCGAACCGATTCTACATATCATCGCATTGAGCCATTGCTACGGCTCATCCATCGGGGCTTGCCAACGGCCTACCGCATGTCCCACCAGGATTCCGCCCAAGTAGATTGGGTTGGAGTACCTCGGAAATGCATATCCCCCCGCGCTGCCCAGATAGGTTCCGTAGGCAGGGTAAAGTGTGTGGTATGCTTCTCGTTCTAGACGGCAGTCGTTGCGATACCGAACATAGGACAATACGTCGTTGGTCGCGACGCGTTCGTGCCACAGGGGAACGGTAGGAATAACGTACAAGGCTGCATAGGTTCCTGGATATTTGCGATTAGAAAAGTCCTTGGCGTGAGCCGCTTCATGAAATGCGATCGCGGGGACGTCGCCATAGAGATGGATCGTGCCCGTATACGGATTGTAATGATCACCGCCAAACAATCGACCTGGCACAACCGTCTCTCCCAAAGTGGCTACGGCTCCAAAGGTGTATCGCCACGGCCACGCAACCGACGTGTTGCGAGTCAGTCGTCGCCAATCATCCCAAGGACGGTATTGATTGAGTCGGACTTTGATTTCGCTCAGACCGTTGGTTTCCAAATAATCGTACAGCAACGACTCTGTTTCTCGAGAAATTTGATGGTTTTCGACCTTGCGATTCCACAGCATGAGCTTCGATGGAATGCCCCAGACCCAACCGAAACCATCGATGATGGGCCTGGGTTTTCCGCGCTCCATTTGCAATTCCCCATCCGCAATCAAATCGGTAGGGATGTTGTTACAAACAACAGCGATCGGCTTGGGTTCAAGAAGCTTGCATCCGCTCGTAAAAACGATCGCGAGCATTCCCAGGCTTACGATTACACCCTTCGTGATCTGTGATTTTTTGGTTGAATGCCAAGTCATAGCCATGTTCCGGTGCCACCATTTCTCCCTCTTGCTTTGCAAAAGTTTGATTACCATTCGCGCTTTCGCAGAGCGGAAGGCGTCAATAGTGGAATACCAAATTCATTCCGTGGTGGATACCCAAACTGCTCCCGAAAAAGCACATCCCGCACGCTAGCATTCACGTCTCACTAATTCGACTGTCCCAAGTTATAGGAAAGAGCCGTTGTCCAATCGCGACGAAAAAACCAATTTAGGACAGTCGAACTAATCCTCGATCAAGGAGCAACAGGACTCACTAAAGGTGCATTGTTGTTATTGTCTGCTGCAATGACACCTAGAGCGACCAGTCCGCCAATTCCAGCCAAAGCTCCTAGACCACCTCCAACTCGACCGCCTCCGCCGCCGAAGTTGCCTCCGCCGCCGAAGTTGCCACCGCCGCCGAAACCAGGTCCCATTCCAACTGCCGGACTCGAGGTCAACGGCCCATTACCCGCGACAGCCACATCCGTCTTACTGGACATCTCACTGGCTAGGCCGCACGCAACTTCGATGTTCAAGCTCGTGGAAGGCTTGTTGTTCTGAGCGACAAATACTTTTTCGACATTATTGACAGCCACAACACTTCGATTGACAGCACAGAAACCTGTGGCAACAACACCTTCGTCACCAGCCGCGACCAAACCGTAACAAGCGGATGAAAGACCCGGAACGGAAAAACTACCATCTGGCGAGACTTTGGCTCGTTTGAATTCTTGTCCATCCTTCATGATAAAAACCGTCATGGAACTCATATCCACCGAGGACGTTGCTTTACCAAGCCGTCCTGAAAGCGTTCCCTGACCATCCAATAAAATCTGATGCGTAGAGGACACTTTACGATTGTCACCGAGTGGATCTTGAGTTGGAGCAGCCGAATCCAATGCTACTGGCAGGGATTGTCCGCGAATGATTTCCGCCACGCGATTGCTCGATGGCATCACGCGAACCTCGATGGAATTGGGAAGGTGTTTGCCCGCGACCTTGTCCAGTACCGCCAAAGAAAACATGGCAATGGTTCCAGCACCTTCGGCGGATAACGTGTAAAGACCTGGGATGACTTTTTCGATCAAAAACTCTCCGTCGATATCGGTGTCATCGAATGAGACAATCGATCCGATGTTGTTGCTGAGCGATACTCGCATCTTGGATAAGGACTGCCGGTCTTGACCAAACAATGCGACAACCGATCCTCGCAGAGCTCCGGTCTCGTCAACTTGAACCCATTGATTTACGAATAGGTCATTCGTTTGTGAGGAAACGACGACTGGTGCCGAAAACGAATTTGGTTCGGACAGAGTTCCAACAAGGGATTGTGCGAAGCTGTAGCCTACGGTGAGGGGAAGCACAAAAATCGCACGGACAACATTTCTTCGAACCGACGACAGCATCGGATTT
This sequence comes from Pirellula sp., assembly GCA_043743995.1. Taxonomy (GTDB): domain Bacteria; phylum Planctomycetota; class Planctomycetia; order Pirellulales; family Pirellulaceae; genus JBKCUI01. The sequence continues at coordinate 33,938 of JAYTVM010000388.1, forward strand.
CTCCTCATGGTTGTAACTCAGGGTAATTGGCTCAAGCAAGCACACTCTGATTTTAGTTGGTGGAGTTCGGAAATCAAGGCCGAGGTAGACGGCAAGCCTCTCAATGGGCCGTGTGGAAACCGTAGCGGAACTCGTGAGCTTTTAGCTCCAAAAAGCCTGTATTATTGCCACTTTTCAACGAATTCTGGAAGCGGATATTCGACGACGGTAAGGGGTTTCCGCCGTTCCTCGCGAATGGCCCAAAGCCGACAATATCCACGCGAAACCAATTTCGTTCTCTCATCCACGTAAACTGGATCGAGCTGACGCTTGGCAAAGGGACCCTCGATTTCTAACCTGAAATCGAATCGCTTGTCCGCAATAAACTGGGAAAATGCCGGTGCGCAAGACAAGTGACACTCGGGCGACGCATGCAGTGTTTCGGGGTCAATCTCGCCAATCACATAACGAAGATAGAGTTGACTATCGGTTATGTGCTCAACTTCTTCTCCGCAGACCCGGCATAAATAACCCTGATCGCATCTGGCCATGCTACAGTCCCAGCACATCAAACATGGAGTATTGCTTAGGCGGCTTTCCTAACAAAAATTTTGCAGCCGCAATCGCGCCAGTGGCATAGCAATCTCGGTTGGAGGCTGCGACCCGTAGCTCAATCGTCTCACCCATCATTCCAAAAATGATGGTGTGCTGACCGGCATCGTCACCCACGCGTACCGCATGGTAACCGATTTCGCCATGTGGACGTTTGCCAACCTGACCAAGTCTACCGTGAACCTGTTGGCTGATCCCCATTTCGTTGGCTGCAATTTGACCAAACTTAAGGGCGGTACCGCTGGGACTATCTTCCTTATATCGGTGATGCCTCTCAATGATCTCAACGTCGGCACCGCCTGGCACATCTTTCAGCGCGCGAGCGGCTTGCTCGACTAGCTTCATGGTCAAGTTCACTGCTACGCTCATGTTCGGTGCGTAGCACACCGGAATAATCTTGGCAGCTGCGGCGATTGCATCGATCTGCTTTTGTGTCAGTCCGGTCGACGCGATGACAATCGGGATTTGCTTGTCCACGCAGTGCTCGAGCGCATGGATGCATCCCTCTGGTGAGGAAAAATCGATAACTACGTCCATGTTGCCTTGCCAACTGCTCGAAACAGGAACGCCAATGGGTTGTATTCCCGCCAACGTCCCAGCATCCTCGCCGAGATGCATGGACGACGAACGCACGATAGCAGCAGTGATCTTGAGAGCGGAATCCACACTACCCAGAGCAATCAGCCTCTTGCCGTTGCGTCCTGAGGCGCCATGGATAGCAAGTTGAATGGGAGGATTCATTTGCAGTCTTTGAGTGCCTCTAAAACCGCCACGTCGTGGCCATCGACACTCACCTTTTTCCAAACCTTGGCAATGGTTCCGTCCGGCGCAATCAAATAAGTGCTGCGTTGGACCCCCATGCTTTTCTTGCCATACATATTCTTTTCACGCCAAGCTCCATAGGCTTCTGCCAAATGATGATCCGGATCTGCAAGCAATGGAAAATTCAATTGAAATTTGTCTCGAAATTTGGCGTGCGACTCTTCATCGTCCGGACTCACACCGAGCACGACCGCACCGAGTTCCTTGAGTTGCTTGCTCGCATCTCGGAATGCGCACGCTTCTTTGGTGCAACCGGGAGTGTCATCCTTGGGGTAAAAATAGAGGACAATCGGTTTCTCTTTGAAGTCGCTGAGACTCAATTTCTTTCCGGAGTCCGACGCCAAGGAAAATGCTGGGGCCTTGGTACCCACCTCAAGCCAATCGCTCATGGGTTGCTCTCTGGCTACTCTGCTGGGTTTGATTTAGTTTGATTTTGGTGTGAGCGGAACGCCCAAAGAAACATACTCGACGCGAATAGAACATAATGGAAAAACTCAGGAAACAAAAGCCAGGCGCTGACCATCGGTTCGACATCCCGAAAACTTGGCCATCGGTAAGCACTTCATGGTTTTAATTGAACCCGAGACCGATCGGACGCACGACTTGTATCTGCTACATGTCACCTCGTTTGAGCGAACGCCAAAAATACCGGCCTAACAATCCGACAAGATGGTCTTTGATCTGTGCCAAGTCCAGAAACAACAAAACCCAGCGTGTTGCTGGGTTCTGATGGTGCACGATGTGCTGTGATAACTAACTTTATGACCCCGACGGGAGTCGAACCCGTGTTACCGCCGTGAAAGGGCAGTGTCCTAGGCCTCTAGACGACGGGGCCGCATGTCTGCTGCAATGCCTTGAAGCGTGGCGAAAGTGTACGAGACAGCAAGTTTCTGTCAAGTCTTGCAGCGGAAAGGCATCTCGGGCTTTGTGAATTCGATACGAAAAAGCCCATTCCCAACCCAAGAAATCTTACGATTCTTCTTTTTGTTCCGTCTGCTCTGCCGCTTGGGATTCTAGATTCCGCTGAATTGCGTCAAACACTTCGCGGCGATGGACTGGTACTTCTCTGGGAGCTTCCACGCCCAATCTAACTTTGTCCCCGCGAATCTCGACCACGACGATCGTGATCTCATTGTTGATGACAATACTTTCGTTCTTTTTTCTCGATAATACTAACATGACTTCCCTTCCTGCGATCCTTGGGCAAAATACCCATCTCCTGATCCTGTAATTTCGTAGACTGCTTTACAACGCTGAGACTCTACTGCCGAACTCGTGTCCACACGCATAATCAGTTCCCCTCAACTCTAAGTGCCACGGCGTGACAGTCAAGAAAAACGAAGAGCTGTCAAGAAGATTTTCTGGAAAATTCCCGGATTGCTAGTCGTTTCTGTTCTGATCGTTATTCTTTTCCTAATTTTCAGTGCACTCCCAGCGTAACGCTCTGCCAGCCAGACTATACCAGATTGTCCAGTAATTTCAGAATGATTCGACCGGTTAACCGAAATGCAATGACTCAAAAGAACGCGAAACTCGCACCCAGTTCCAACTGGACAAGCTCCTTCGCCATCGATTTTCTTTGCGTTTTTTGCATTTTTTTCATCTACGCGGGAAGCTTGGTCCCCGCCATCAACGAACCGCACTACTGGACCAAAGCGGCCCACTTTTGGAATCCGAATTTTGGAAAAGGCGACTTGTTCTTAGAGTCTGGCGACGCCCATTGGCTTTTTTTCGCCTCGTTCGGTTATTTGACGCAGTGCATGCCAATTTCCTGGGCGGTTTGGACTGGCAGATTCCTGACATGGATCTTTTTGGCCATCGGTTGGACAATGCTTGGCCGAGCCCTCTGGTTCGAATGCCCCAATCGGAGCCAAACTCAGCCTCTCAACGCATCGGTTCGGCCAAGGGAACCCGCAATGATTGCTAGCTGTTGGGGGTTAGTATGGCTAGTCGGGCTCCATCATGGGCATTGGGCAGGTGAATGGGTCATCGGCGGCTGTGAATCCAAGGGAATCGCTTACGCCATGATCTTCGCAGGACTCTCGCTGGCTATTCGACAACGCTGGACCTTGGCTTGGACTCTGCTCGGGGGTGCCTCGGCCTATCACGTTGTAACCGGGATCTGGGTCATCGCTTGCGTGGCGACAGTTTCCTTTCTCTTGGACTATCGGAAATCAACTAAGCAAATTGAGGAACCAGGCACCAACTCAAATAACTTAGCTGGGTGGTTTGCTATCCATCGAGTCGGTTGGGGCTTGTGCTTAGTTGGAGTCCTTGTTGGAGCCGTCCCGGCCATTGCCATCGATTGGGGAACGGATCCCATTTTGGCAAGCGAAAGCGCCGTTAAACAAGTCTATACGCGACTCGGGCACCATCTTGCTCCCACACGATTTAGCACCATTCGTTGGCAATACTTTGGGGGCCAGCTCGTATGCGCTTGCCTCGTTTTTTGGATGGCAAGTCGATCGAGGTGGCTTGGAACGAGCGAAACAGCCTTCGAAATCCAACGGATGGGTTCGTCGCAAGGCAACATCATTTCCAAAAACTATCAAACATGGGCGGGTGTTTTTGCAACCTTTCCGAGAGGCCTGCGGCTCGTCATCGCGTGGGGACTGTTTGGGTTCGCCGTTGCCATGCTCGGTCTCAGTGTCGACTTAGCCTTTGGAAAAGCTTTCCCAAAACTCACCTCGAAGCTGCTTCGCTTTTACTTGTTTCGTTGGAATGACGTAGCCATGCCTATGATGATTGGTTCCCTGGTTGTTGCCTTTGCGTATGGTCGACTTGCGTTCACTCAGAACCCGATCGCCGCCAAATGGCTTGCGTGGGCCGGTGTCCTTGTGCCTGGCTTTATACTCGTGGGGTACCGCTTCGAAGCCAATACCTACGAAACCATTCCCGCCGGTGACAAGGCACACTTTGTGGCAAAGTCGGATTCGGAGTCCGATCAAATCAAGCAATTTGAGGATTGGCTGCGAGTTTGCGATTGGATTCGACAGAATTCGGATGTCGAATCGCTTTGGCTAACCCCTCGCCGACAGCAGTCTTTCAAATGGCATACTGGTCGCCCCGAATTGGCATGTTGGAAAGATGCACCCCAGAACGCGGCAGCCTTGGTGGAATGGAGCCAGCGACTGGCAGATGCCTACCAATTCGACAAAACCAAGCTGTTGCAACCCTGGACTACAGAGAAACTCCGGGAGTTGCAGGGCAAGTACGGCATCCGCTATGTTTTACTAGACCGCCGTGTCGTGGGACAGAGTTTGCCATTGCTGCCAATCCTGTATCCAACCCAAAACGAGTTCAACGAGACTTTTGCTGTTTTTGAACTCCCCTCCCAAAAAGCAAACGTGAGCAGGTAAATATTGAATAAGAAAAAAGCACAGCCAACGGCACTCAACACGAAACCGAAGCCCACAAAGCCAAAAGACAAGGAGGCTAAATCCGTCGTTGCCAAATCGTCGACTTCACCTACACACAAAATGGTGACCGACAATCGCAAAGCCAAGCATCAATACGAGATCCTAGACTCCATCGAGTGCGGAATCGTGCTGCACGGCAGCGAAGTGAAAAGTCTGCGAAACGGAAAATGCTCTATCGAGGAAGCGTACGCTCGCATCAAAGATGGTGAACTTTGGCTGGTGGGCTGCGAAATCGAAGAGTATCGGCAAGCTTCCATTTGGAATCATCCCACCAAACGTGTTCGCAAACTGCTTTTGAATAAAAATGAATTGTTGCGATTCGTGGGGCGCTCCAAGGAACGCGGACTTACCATGGTCCCGCTCAGGGTTTACTTTGCGGAACGAGGCAAAGCCAAATGCGTCATCGCCCTTTGCAAAGGAAAGAAACTCCACGACAAGCGCGAGACTCTTAAGAAAGCCGACGCTGGTCGCGAAATAGACCGCGTGATGAAAAGCAAACGCTTCGACCGAAATGTTTAGCACCGAGCAACTGCCAGGCCACCGCGTGCCAAACCACCGTGTGGCACGCCCAAAGCGATTAGCGTGGGCGTGGGAAGTGTGGCAAATGACCCTAGCTAGCGATTCACCACGCCCTTCGTACCTCAGGGACGTGCCACCCGTGCCAGGCGTGCCAGCCAGTCTATTGCGATAACGGATGAATTGAACTGGAGTCGGCCTCCTTTCGTATTGGTCATGTATCCAAATTAACTCATCACCTGATCCATGTCATGCTAGAAATTCGAAACCTGAAAAAGTCGTATGCAGAACCATCGGGGAACCGATTGTTGATCATCGATATTCCGCAACTCGATATCACCCAGGCAGAGCAAGTCGTCTTGCGAGGCGAGAGTGGCGGTGGAAAGACAACTTTGCTTCATATCATCTCAGGGATCGTTGCGGCGGATAGTGGTTCAATCCGACTCGATGGAACCGAGTTGACCAAATTCTCCGAAGCGACTCGCGATCGTATTCGGGCCGACAAAATGGGATACGTCTTTCAAACATTTAATTTACTGCCCGCGTTTACCGCATTGGAAAATGTTCGCCTGGGCATGACGTTCGCACGAAAAAAGATGAGCGCCGAGCGGGCAAAGGAGCTTCTGCACAAAGTCGGCTTGTCTGATCGTATGCATTACTTGCCAAGCCAATTATCGGTTGGGCAACAGCAACGCGTGGCCGTAGCTCGGTCCCTAGCAAACAAACCGAGACTGCTGCTAGCCGACGAACCAACCGCCAACGTGGATCCTTCCAATCAAAAGCGTATCATCGACCTGATCCAAAATGTGTGTCGCGAAGAGTCGGTAGCAATCCTAATGGTCACACACAGTGACGAAATCGCCAGTCGATTTGAACGCGTCGAACGACTAGAACTCATCAATCGAGCTTTTGCGGATCGCACCCTAACCTCCGACCAGTAGTACTCGCAAGGACGATTCAACGATGAACTTGTTTTCCATTGCCGTTCGAAATCTGACTTATCGCAAATTGCCCACCGCCTTGAACATGCTCTCCATGGCATTGGGTGTCGCGCTAGTTGTACTGGTGTTAACCATTTCAGGCGTCATCGAAAGGACTTTTGAACGCACCAGCAACGTGGGTTACAACTTGATCGTCGGCGCAAAGGGGAGCGACATACAACTGACCTTCAACACGGTGTTCTTCCTAAGCCAACCCGTCGAGAATGTCCCGTACTCCTACTACATGGAGTACCTCCCAGGCGACGGGCGGCAAAAGGAGCTGGCGCGACTCGGCGGCGTATTGAAAGAACCCGAACGAAACGGTCTCTATTCATTCTTAATGAAGGGTGGGTTTTCCATACCGCTGTGCATGGGGGACTACATCGGTTCGTTCCGTTGCGTTGGGACAACACCCGACTACTTCAATTTGCTGAAACATGGGGACAACAACGACCTGGAATACCGATTCGCGAAGGGCCGAAACTTCGTCGATTTTTCGGACGAATATGGCTATTTCGAAGCCGTCGTTGGTTCTCAAGTAGCATCTGAGATGAAGCTGCAATTGGGTTCGGAGATCTTTGCATCGCATGGCGCTTCCGGCGGCGAACAACACAATCAAGGATTCAGCATCGTTGGAATACTGGAGCCAACCGGCACCCCCAACGACCGTGGCGCCTTTGTGAATATCGAAGGATTCTATTTGCTGGAGGGGCACGTGGCTCCGGAACGGAATGAACAATCCGGGATGGAGGTAAAAGGCTCAGCCGTTGCTCCAGTGCGAGAATCCAAGTTTTCGAAGGTGCGACTGCCAATCGAAAAACGAGAGGTCACCGCCATCTTGGTGAAGCCAAATGGCCCGAATGCGATCGGGTTGCAGAAGCAAGTCAACAAGACCAAGTTCGCTCAGGCCGTGTCCCCTATCAGCGTCATCAGCGGACTCTTGGCGTTCTTCGTCACACCCATTAAGTGGGCATTGCTCGCGATCACCAGTTTGGTTTGCGTCGTTAGCGCCATCAGTATTCTCGTCGGTATCTACAACAGCATGAACGAACGGAAACGGGACATTGCGGTTATGCGTGCACTTGGCGCATCGCGAGATCACATCACTGCCATTATCCTCGTCGAGTCTGTCTTGATTGCGGTTGGCGGGGGCGCGATCGGCTGGATCGTCGGGCACGCCGTAGGTCCCCTAAGCAACGCTTGGACCGAAAAAGCAACCGGGGTTCGGATCGATTTCTTTAGTATCAACTCGACTCAAGAACCGTTCATCGTTCCGGGGTTGATCGTGATCGGAATCCTGGCTGGAATTATTCCGGCGCTGGCTGCCTATCGAACCTCGGTGGCCAAGTCGTTGTAAACAATGCTAGACGGGCTTCTTTTCTTCCACGATGCTTGGCGGCTTGTCGGGGAGTCTTCCGGCTTCCTTAAGCGCCCGCTGAAGCACCATTTCAATTTGACCGTTCATGCTGCGAAATTCATCTTCGGACCAACGACGAAGAGCATCCATGGTCGTTGGATTCAGTCGCAATAAAAATGAGTCTCGCTTGGCCATAATAGATCCACCTTTGCACCGAAAGCTCAGAATGGGGCTGGACTACGAGTAAAGGGAACCCGTATTGATGACGGGTTGAGCATGGCGATCACTGCATAAGACAACGAGTAAGTTCGAAACCATCGCTGCTCGGCCGTGTTGACGACCTTCCAAACAACCACAGCCGAAATCTCGATCGGATTGCCGTCTCGATCATTCACCTTCGATGGCCGACCGTGTGTCCGTGACTTATGTTGCACGATTTGCCCCGCTTCATTCTTCTTTTCGTTGACCGATGTGGAGCCAGTCTCAAAATTTCGGATCCGAAGTGAAATGCGCTTCTTGTTGAAAAACGGATTGACCCAAAAAAAAAAGGACGTCGAAACCGTTCCTATGTACTTACCAAACAAAAGCAAAACGCGCGCGTCGTTGGGTTGCACAGCCATGCATCCGAACAAGCCAACAAAGCAAGCTAATCCCGAAGGCAATACGCAGATCAACAGCACCACCATCTTAAAACTGACGGCTGTGATGAAGCCGGCAATGCACAAGAACAAACCCGCTAACAAAACGGCCAACATTCCCCATCCTGATTGCGGAACCAAAGCTTTTTCTTGACAGTTATCGGCCATGCGAACTCCCCCAAATTCAAAAGAACTAGAAACACGACATCTTAGTGATATCACTATGATATCTTTCTGCGGCCTTTTGTCAAGCGGATTCGACGCGTTTTCGTTCGGAGCGACTCATTGCCTAGGTCATCTGCTACCCAATTGTTTGGAAATGCGGCGTTTTGGTCGAAAAGTTGGCACTAGTTGCAATCGTGTTAGGGATTAGCTCGTTTACCGAGTTAAGATTGGAGGATGCACCGTTATCGAGCGGCGTTTTTAACGCTTGGAATCACGCGGTGCCGGTAACTCCGACTGAAGCAACCTTGACGATTCCCTATGAAAACTCCGATCCGGATTCTCGCGAGGCGTCTGCCAATGATCCTCGCACTTGCGTTGGTTCAACCTTCGTTTGCACGCACACAAGATCCTTTTTTGGCTGACGATCTTGGGGTTGGCGATCCAGAAAATGCAGCCAACGCCAAAGGGGAAATCAGCAGCGATAAAGGACTGGGAAAGCGTTTTGATCCGAATGAAAGAAGCGCGGTCGTACTATCGCTTCGGTCGAATCCTCCGCGGACAGCGTCCGAACTAGCCAGGGCCATTCAATTAATGGCGCGAATTCGTCGTTGGGATGAAGTGGGAAATTGGCTCGACGAGGCTGTTAGGTTGGGGCTGAATGAAGCCAATGCCACGCAAATGGTGCAAGCCGCTGGAACACAAACGTTCCTGCAACTAACCAGTCCTGAAGCAAGGTTATCGGATTTGCGGAAAGGGAACGCAAAGAAGATTCTCGACTTAGCGTCGGCAGCCGCCAACAACCCTAAGAAATTGATCGAGAGTGTTGCATCCCTTCGTAGCAAAAATAAAACCGAACGCATACAAGCCCACCGATACCTAGAATCGGCTGGAAACCGAGGCGTTTCGGCCTTGATCCATCATATGCTTGCAGAGGGTTCCGCAGCTCCAACCCCAACCATGTGCGAATCGTTCGTCTTGATGGGCAAGCCAGCCTTATCCGCTTGGCAAGCGGCTATGACTTCACCTCATGCGGACGCAAGAGGAAACCTTGCACTGTTAGCCGCAAGGTCAGGCGAGCCTTCCCTAACCACGGAATTATGCGTAGCCGCCATCGACCAACAGATAGATCAAAGCATCCGAGAGGAACTCGCCAAGGTCGCTGCCGATCGAAATAAATCCATTCCAACTAGCCTCGCGATTTATCGCCATGCTATCGATCAAATGCAGAAGTCCTTGATGGCTTTCCAAAAGATTCGATGGATGGATGAGCCCGATGCGTACATGACTTGGCAACTTTCGACCGGTGGTCGATCGGTAATGGAAAAACCAGCCCGCCTAGCGGACTTGGATTGGGTTAGGACCGCACAACTTGCGAACGCTGCCATGCGATGTGGAGAATTTGCCGATAGCAGTTCAGGCTTGGCTGTTGCCGTCTTATCCGAAAACGCTTGTCGCTCCGTACTTGAGGCAGCTAGTACCTTGACCTTGGCGAATGTCGCACCACGCATTCCCGCAACTCTTCTTGATAGCTATGAATTTGGTTGTCTTGTTTGGGATGGAGCAGAGGGTAGCAATCTTGCGTCAGGGCAACTTATGGCAGTGAGAAACCTCGCGCGTTGGGCAGATCCGAAGGCCATCCCGAACGCGGTTCGAGAACGGCTTGCTCATGCATGCGGGTCCGGCTTTGCCTCGGTTCGTTACGCAGCCGCCCAAGCCATGCTCGGAACGATGTACACTCAAGCGGACAATGGAATGATGCAGCTTTCGGATGTTCATTTTGATGGTAGGAATCGACTTGAGCGAGTTCTTTCTGAGATGAGGATGCTGGAGGCGAGCCCGTTGGCCTTGGTCGTAGGAGGAGCCGCGGACCTCAGAACCCATGTTCGCATTTTCCTGGAATCGTTTGGCTACCGTGTTTTAGAAACTGCCTCCGCCACGCAAACCATGAGCGTCTTGAGGGAGGGGCAACCGGTGGAGGCGGTGTTTGTGGTTTCGCATGTGCTGGAGATGACCCTCGGAGATTTGACACAGCGGGTGCGAGCCAATCCGGCCACCTCAGGATGCCCAATTGCGATCCTTGCTGCATCCTTAAGCAGAGGCGAACATGAGATTGCCGGTCAGGACACCCGAGTGGTGATGGGTAGTGTTCCGCCCGAACAGGCCGATTTCGCCGATATTTTGCGCCGGATGAGCATTGTGACCCAATCCCCGTTGATGGATTCCACCAACCGAAATGCTTGGCGAGAGCTGTCTTCCGCCTATTGGGTGGACAGGCAAAGCAAGTTTGTGTCGACACAGCCAAAATCCCTTCGATCGACGGTTGTCGACACCCCAGTAGGCCAACTGCAATTGATCCAGATAGCCCTCGATAGCTCTCGGTCGTTGCCCCAACGCGAGCAGGCTAGCCAAAATTTTGTGCAATCCGTTAAGCAATTTGGCGTTATGATCTCTTCCGAGACTGTTAAGGCTCAGTACGATGAGTATAACAAGCGAGGTCCAGACGAGCTTGACCTCCGAATTGTCCTTGGACGCATACTGGATGCGATCGAAGCGGCAAAGGGAGATCGGCCCTGGGCCGAAGTCGCACCGTAACGAGGGTCGAGCGTTCAGACGCCGACTCAGGATTTTTGGCGTCAACCACGAGTTAGTCACACATGGCCAGTTTCGGGCTGGAAAACGAAGGAAACTATCGGCACAACAGCAGCATTCAACTGCCAGGTGTGATCGGTTCTTGCCCTGCCATGCAGGACGTTTTTCGCATTACAAGACGGGTCGCGATGAGCAATGCGTCTGTTTTGCTATTGGGTGAGACAGGGACCGGCAAAGAGGTCATCGCCAACGCCATTCATCACCTTAGCAATCGCAATGGTGGTCCTTTCGTCAAAGTCAATTGCGGTGCTTTAAGCGAGAGCCTGTTGGAAAGTGAGCTCTTTGGTCACGTTCGGGGTGCTTTTACAGGTGCGGTCGGAAATCGCGCCGGCCGCTTCGAAACAGCTCATACGGGAACGATTTTCTTGGATGAGATTAACAGCACATCCATGCACCTGCAGGTCAAACTTTTGCGAGTCCTGCAACAAAGGGAATTTGAAAGGGTTGGCGACACAGAGACAATTACAGTCGACACACGGGTCATCGCGGCTAGCAATCGGGATTTAGCCGACGAGATCCGGCAAGAAAAATTTCGCGAGGATCTCTATTGGCGGCTCAACGTGGTCCCCATCGAACTCCCGCCCCTTCGAAAGCGCCGCGATGACATTCCTGCATTGATCGCACATTTCTTGCATCAGTACAGCGCGAGCAACGATCGGTATGTTGTCCATATCCAACGTGAAGCCATGCAGGCGCTACAAGACTATCATTGGCCGGGCAATGTCCGTGAACTCCAAAACTACATCGAACGCTCTGTCGTAATGGCGGACTCGGACGAGTTAACGGTCCAGCTTTTGCCCGGTTGCGTTACAGGAGCTTCCCCCGTCACCCTTTCGACAGTAACCCACCCACTGGATTTCGATTCGTTGGTCAAAGACGTCGTCCAAGAAGGGATTCGAAATTGCAATCCCGAGCAAACGGATTTGCACAGCAAGGTTGTAGACCGAGTTGAGAAGGAGTTGATCGCACAAGTGCTCACCGCTTGCAATTATGTGCAAACCAAAGCGGCGACGCGGTTGGGAATCAATCGAAACACGCTGCACAAAAAGATGAAAGACTATAACCTAGAGGGGCACGACTCGAGCGAATAAGGCTCCGAGCTGAGTACTCTCCCTACAAGGATAATTATGCCACATCGATTCAGTTCCATTCCCGACGCCGTCGCTGCGATCGCTCGCGGTCAGGTAGTGATCGTCCTCGATGACGAAGATCGCGAAAACGAAGGGGACTTTGTATGTGCCGCTCAAAGCGTCACCACCGAAACCATCAACTTCATGCTACAGGGCCATGGCCAGCTATGCGCACCGGTCTTGCCGTCGGTTTGCAGCCGCCTGGAATTGCGGCCGCTCGTCGAACTGAACACGTCCCCCCTCAGCACTGCGTTTATGACCCCCGTCGATCACGCTGGTTGCAAAACAGGTATCACCGCGGGTGAACGAGCCGAAACCATTCGACGGCTTGCCAACGAGTCGAGCAAACCCACGGACTTTGTCAAACCCGGCCACGTCTACCCACTCGTGGCCAAAGAGGGTGGAGTCTTGCGACGTGCTGGACATACCGAAGCAGCCGTCGACCTAGCTCGCATGGCCGGTTTGAATCCGTCGGGTGTGCTTTGCGAAATTCTAAATAGCGAAGGGGACCGAGCAACCCGGGACGAGCTGTTGGAGATGGCAGCCAAACACCGCTTGGAAATTATCACCGTCGAACAACTCATCTCACACCGCCGCGTCAATGAGAAGCTCGTGACACGAGCCGCGCAAGCCAAGTTGCCCACCAAGTACGGTGACTTCGATATCATGATTTACGGAGTCCAGTTTGAAACCCAGGAGCCGATGGCTTTGGTGATGGGCAACATTCACGACGAATCCGATCCCGCACCACTGGTCCGTATGCACAGCAGTTGTTTTACCGGCGACTTGATTTCATCGTTGCGATGCGACTGCGGCGATCAATTGCACCAAGCGTTGGAGACGATCGCCCGAGAGGGACGTGGCGTTTTGGTCTACTTGCCACAAGAAGGAAGAGGTATTGGTCTAGCCCAAAAGATCCGGGCTTATGCGTTGCAGGAGCAAGGCCTCGACACGGTGGAAGCAAACCATGCATTGGGCTTCAAAGCCGACATGCGAGACTATGGCGTCGGGATCCAAATCTTAAAGGACCTAGGCCTGCGTCGCATTCGGCTATTAACAAACAACCCCAAGAAAACCGAAGCCTTCAACCTGCGAGGCTTTGACCTGACGGTCACCGATCAAGTGCCGATCATTTCGAAGGTCAACGAGTACAACGCTAGCTACCTAGCAACCAAACGTGACAAAATGGGTCACAACCTGCCGTAGAGGCAACTACCAGGCCACGTGTGGCACGCCCAAAGCGATTAGCGATGGGCGTGGGAAGTGTGGCAAATGACTCCAGCAATTCACCACGCCCTTCGTACCTCAGAGCGTGCCACCCAGTTTTAAGGCAGATTCCAAACTGCCCATCGCCTTGGATCAAAAAAACACTTTTTCCGCGGTACCACGTAGCATCCATTGCTTGTCTTCCTTCGACAAAAAGTCCAATCGATCACGTATGAGACCAATGGAATCCGCATAGTTGTGACCCTCGACCACTTGATAGGGACAATCCGAAGCCCACATCAAACGGTTTGCCCCAAGCTCCCGAACCAAGCGTTGAATCATGTCGCCAAGATCTGTGTAAGGTGCCTGCTTCTTGCCCAATGCATAAAACGCGCTGGTCTTCACAAAGACATTCTCGAATTTGGATAGCCGACAAAGGTTGTCCACGTCGATCGGATCGATCGTACCGGACACTCCTATCCTTGCAAAATGGTCGATGACAACGCGAGTTTTGGGATGTTTTTCACACATCGCATGCACCGAAGGCAATGCGTCCGGATTGGTAAGCAGGCACATGCTTTGTCCTGAGTCCGCCGCATGACTCCACATCTTTTTCATTTCGTTGGACGTGATCCAAGCACTGGCTTTTTGCTTATCGGCATACAGTCGAAAACCGCGAACCCCTTTCGCTCCCATCGACTTGATCGTCGCAACCAAATCGGACTGGCGTTCGTCAACAATCGCAACTCCAGCAAATACCCCAGGGTGTTTCGCCATGCAATCAAGCATGTACTGATTGTCGAACTGATAGAAACTCATTTGAATCAATACGACCCTTCCAACACCTTGCGGTTTGCAACGGGCGAATAATTCTTCTGGCGTAAAACTCGCAGGAGCCATGTCCGACACCTTGAAGGACTCCGACAACGGGTACTTCTTCGTATCCGGCGTCCAGACGTGCACATGCGCATCAATCCATGGTGGCTCGGGGTCATTGGCTGCGGCCTGTAGTGTGCGCAAAGCCAACCCGCTCAGGGCGATCGTTCGAACAAAATCACGTCTTGAAATCATCGCATTGCTCCTGTGTAGGATGTGTTTCCAATCGTTTAACCACGTTTAACCGCGTTTAACCGTTAGCCGTAGGCGTACGTTAATGGTATCGAGTACGCCTTCGGCTGACTGTTAAACAAATAAATGAACAGTATTGCGTTTATCCCCGAGCCATAGGCGACGGCCGTGCAGCGATAATTGTATCTCATGGATGTTAGCAATTGAGCGACAGCCGATTATTTTGACGGAGCGATGGACGCTAGCGATTCGACGTCATACGAATTCGCGGGTGAATGGCAACCGTTTCGTCTCCGCATATCCATTGGCAACAACCCTCCTGAATCATCACCTGCAACCGCATCGTTCTTTGGAGAAACCGAGTTGCAGCATCTACCTCGCCAGCATCCAAATCGACTACTGTCAAATTCTTTGAACGGGCCAGCGAGCTTTCTATCTTGCTCCACCAAACCTCAGCAGAATTGCCGCTGTAGTTGACAATGATCACTTGTTGGGCACGTCCACAAGCTCTTCGAATGGCAGATTCTTCGGGTTGCCCGAGTTCGATCCAGCTCTCGATGTTACCCGTATAGTCTCGTTGCCAGAGATCGGGATCCTCCTCGTTGCTCAATCCCCGACCAAATTCAAGCCGTTCGTGCGCGAACAATGCAAACGCAATAACCCGAGCGATCAATCGCCGATCGTTCTCGGAAGGGTGCTGAGCCAACGTCAGACTATGTGTCGCGTAGTAGCTTCGATCGATATCGCTGATTTCAAGTTCAGCCTTGTACACAGTCGCTTTGGTGGCCATAAAAAGTCATTGAGTAAGGATTCCAAATCGGGTGGCACTCCCATTACAATCGCCCTGGGACCTGCAAACGGACAATCGTAGCGGAATTTGCAAGAAAAACCAAAACGAAAATTGTGCTTATCAACGCGAAGCGGTTTAACAACAAAGCCCAGGGTGCGCCGCTTTCGCGGCGACCCAGGGCTTTGTTGTTAAACGCCTTCGGCGTAACCACGGTCCTCGTCTAAGATAGTGCAGCCAACCCTTTATTTATCGGATTTCCAGTCTCTTCTTAAGCTCAACCATCGGCAACGTGTTCAAAACATTTCCGGGAACGATTCCGGCCCTTCTGGCTTGCGTGATCCCGAATTTCATGAGGTCTAAGTTGGAAATGCTGTGCGCGTCGGTATTGATCACGATAACCACTCCCGCCGCAATGGCAGCAGCCGAGTTGATGTCGTTCAAGTCCAATCGCGATGGGTTCGCGTTGAGCTCAAGGTATTTGCCATGCGTCTTGGCGGACTCAATCACTGCCAACAAATCTACATCGTAAGGTTCTCGCCGCGAGATGAGCCTGCCTGTCGGGTGAGAAATGGCATGGACATGCGGGTTCTCTATGGCTCCTAAAATCCGTTGCGTGATTTGCTCGCGTGGCTGGCGCTGACCATAGTGAATACTGGCCGTCACCCAATCTGCCTGCGCCAAACACTTGTCGGCAAGATCCATCCGCCCGTCTTCTAATATATCGCACTCGACCCCCTTAAGAATCAAAAACTTGCCATCGGACTTTTTGTTGATGGCGTCGATCTCCTCCCACTGCTTCAGCAGCCTAGTTTCATCTAACCCGCGAGCCATACTGACCCGCTTGGAGTGGTCGGTGATGGCGATGTACTCAAGCCCACGTGCCATCGCGGCTGCGGCCATCTCCTCAATGGTATTCTCACCATCCGTTGCCAATGTGTGCATGTGCAAATCACCGCGAATGTCCGACAGTTGAATCAACGACTTGAAGCGATTCTGAATTGCGGCTTCGAACTCGCCTCGATCCTCTCGCATCTCAGGAGGCACCCACGGCATCCCAACCAATGCGTAGAGTGACTCCTCGTCGGCCCCGGCAAGTACTTTTGTCTCGTCGTTGGCATCGAAGACACCATACTCGTTGATCTTCATCCCTTTGGCTTTGGCCAAGCCTCGAAGGCGAACATTATGTTCCTTGCTGCCAGTAAAATACTGGAGAGCCGCGCCCCAGGACTTTTCGGCAACCACCCGCAGGTCCACTTGAAAAAAATCGGTTACCCGAACACTCATCTTGGTGTCCCCGCGCGCGATCGTCTCTTGAATCGACGGGAAGGCTGCGAAATGGTCCATGACGGCTGCATTGTCGTCGCTGATTACCAGCAAATCGAGATCGCCGATCGTTTCTTTGCCCCGACGATAGCTGCCGGCAAAGTCAATTCGCTGCACCGCTGCGCACGTCTTCATATGCTCTTGCAATCGTTCCACTAGATAGTCGGCTTGATCGATCATCAATCGATGGGCCGCCTTTTCTGCGATTTGCATGTTTTGCAGAATCGACTGCTGCGTCTTGACGCCAAACCCTTTCAACGATGCAACCAGTCCCGCTTCGCAAGCCGCTCGCAAGCTAGCCAAGTCAAAGATCTGTAACTCCTGGAACATTTTCATCGCCTTCTTGGCACCCACCCCCGGCACTTGCATGATGTCGCGAAGGGTAGGTGGAACTTCTTTCCTCAACTTTTCGAGCTGTGGCAGATGTCCGGTATTGACTAGAACGGCAGACTTTTCCGCAAGCGTGGAGCCGATGCCATCGATGGTGGTCAGGTCGGTCCCCGCATGGATCAACCCCGCCACCGGTTCACTCAGATCCCGAATGGCCTTGGCGCCGTTGCGATACGCTCGAATGCGAAAAGCGTTCTCGCCGGACAGCTCCAGCAGATCCGCCATTTCTTCAAAAACCACTGCGATTTCGATATTGGTAAACAATCGTGACTCACTTATTTCGGCAGCCATTGGACTGCATCCACAATGACGTATCCATTCGCTTCCAAATTGGAAACGACAACGGCGGAAGGTTGGACATCATTAAAAGCATAAATGCCCAGCGAGACAAACATAGACTCAATATCCGGTTTTTTCCTTTGGTCGATCCACTCCACATGCGAACCATCCGAGTGAACAACTTCCACTCGTACTTTGGTGCTTCTATTGTTGTTCGGTGGATACGACAATCGAACTTCGTACTTGCCTGCCTTCGGAAGTTTTGCTTCAAATCGTGCGACGCTTTTCCCATCGCGTTGATCTCCATCGTGACGGTATCCGTTGCCGATGTATCCGCCATTCGCGTTGCTGACGACCCAGTTGCCTTGCCGAATCGCCTGATCATCATCCACCACCACGCCCGGCAATTTGTCTGGTGTGAGACTCGTCCGCTTGGTGGTAATCGGTTCGTCGCTCGATGCGTGTTGCAAAACCTGCCCGGCTTGAAGGAGTTTTTCGCGTAACTTTCCATAAGGCACATCCTGAACCGACAAACCTTCGTCGATGGCAATTGCAGCCGCTATAGCTGCGGACTGACCAAGAATCATAAAGACTGGCTCCATGCGAATACTTCCATAGGCGATGTGCGAACTGCTCACACAGATGGTCGAATACAAATTGTCGGCCTGGCCTTTTTTTGGCACCAACGAACCATAGGCAATCGGATAGGGTCGAATCGGTACTCCAATGTCCCCCTCGTTTTGAACGTAGCCCTCCGGGGTTACATAACGTTGCACGTTGTGCGAGTCGATCGTGTAGCTCCCCATTCCAACGGAATCGGGCGTCGTACGTCGCTTCATCAACTCGTTCTCCGTCATGATGAAATGACCGATCATTCGACGGGCTTCTCGGACATAGATCTGATGCGGCCAATGACCGTTATCGAGGAACTCATCCTTAGGCAACCCCCAACGGGTCATCTCATCTCGCACCGACTTGGGAACTCTTGGATCGTTGGCAACAAAGTAGAGCCAGCCCTGCTGATAGTTGCGATGCTCTTTCAAGATTTCGCGGCGGCGCTCGTAGCTCGCTTCCGGATAGTCGTAGTTCATACCGATGTTGTCTGTGCTCATCGGACCATGATTGTTGGTATCCGTTTTGCGATTCGGAGCGTGGTCGAACTTATCAAACGTTTGATCCCAGCCAGCTTCATAGATTCGAACCAACAACTCATATGCTTTGGGATCATATCCCTCGGGCTTTGGAAAAGGGATGCGATTGTCGGGGTGATCGGTCGCACAAAAACGATAACAATAAGCTTGGACTTTTTTGTCCCCTGTGCCGTAATCGCCTGGTGGTTCAGGGCTGATCTTGGGCAGCAAGCCACTTTTTGGATCATCGGGGATTCGATAGGGACTGACCTTCTTTTTGAGTCCGCCAAAGTGATGTTGATGATGAAGAACGCCAACTTGCACTCCGTTCCATTGTTCGCCGTAGACGGTATTGGCTTCGCGACCCACGTGATTGTCGACGCCAGCGGCGGCTAGCAAATCTCCTTCGTACGTTGCATCCATAAAGATCTTGCCTGAGTAGCTGTCTCCTGAAAGCATGGTGATAGTGAAAATGCGAGAGTCCGTCTTCTTGACTCGGCTTCTGTCCAGCCACTGGTCGCGAGCGACGGGAATGTCAAATTCCCGGACGTAGTCTTCAAAGACTTTCTCTGCGATATGGGGTTCAAAAACCCACATTGTTTTGAACTCGCCGTCGTCGGCGACCGTCCCTTGGCCTTTGCCTTTGTATTCGCTTCGCTTCTGCCAACACCAAGTCGCCGGTTTCTGGTATTCCTTCCAAACTCGGTGATAGAAATCGCGTGCCAGACCACCGATAACGGCTTTATTGCCCGTATCGGTCATGCCCAGTCCGCTACTCGTAAGTCCTCCAAGGTGCTTGTCTGGACAGACGATGATGACCGACTTGCCAAGCTGTTTGGTCTGAACCGCAGCGATCACTCCTGCCGACGTTCCACCATAGATAACCACATCGTAGACAGGTTCGGAGGCCACAACCAAAGTGCAATCAGATATCACGAGAGCCAATAGACTGAGAAATCGTTGAAATGCCATGATTTGGTTGCGACCAGTGTGAAGACTATATTACTCTCAAGTTGTGACGAGCGTTAGAAGCATACCTGGGCCCCAATTGCAATGCGATCTTTAGGAAGATATTTTTCTTGGAACCCCGCTCCAACCAACATCTTGATGGCGCCAGGCACGACTTCAAAATCGATGGGCTCTTGGTCGATCACTTCGCCGTCGAGCGTGAATCGCATCCCAGGCGTCGAAAGGAGTTGCAGTTTCTTGACTTGTCGAAATACAACCTGATCGCATTCCAGCAAGCTAGACAGTAACGTCTTGGCTGCTATCTCGATCATGTCCAGCACATCCCCATCTTTGACAATGACTACATCCAACAATCCATCCGTGGGCGATGCAAGTGGGGCTACTGGGATACGACCTGCGTTAGTACGACCATTTGCGACTAAGACACCCCAAGAATCCAGTTCAATCACTTCGCTATCCATAGTCGCTTTGATTCGAAACGTCTTCATATCTCCAAGCACACCAATCGCGCCGCGAACATAACACAACGAACCCCACGTGGCTTTGAGCTCCTCGGTTAACGATTCACTGACTTGTACGCTGTTGCCGCCCGCAGCGACATTCGCATAAAAGCGTTCGAATGGACCAGCACTGATTCGGACCACATCCATCGGGACGTAGTCCCCGCCGCTTATGGAAGCGACCACACTCGGAATATCGTCTGGAATGAGCAGGGATCCCGCAAAGTCGTTGGCTGTCCCTAGTGGAACAATGGCCAGGCGTGGTCGCAGCTCAGGCGCAAGGGCCATGATGGCGTTGACAACTGCGTTTACGGTCCCATCGCCACCTGCCGCAACGATGGTCGAGCAATGATCCGTTACGACTGCCCTCCGGACACTTTCAACCAAGTCGATATCACGAGTCAATCGCAGGACCTGCGCTGACTCCTCAAGTTGTTCGATTAACTCACTAAATACGCCGGATTTGCCCGACCCCCCGTTCCAAATCACCAGTCGATTCATGAGTACTTACTTCCTGAGTGGCATTGCGGATTCCTTGTTCCACAGCCAGCAAATCGTGGACCAATTTGAAAAAAGTCCGCGATTGTTTCAAATTCGAATGCCGAAAGCCTCGTTTCATCGCCGTTAAACGCGTTAAACGACTTGTTCACGCCGGAGTCCGCCTTGCCACATCAATCCATGCCGGGAATCCAGAGCTTGCTGCCACCGCCCGATCCGCTTTCTGCGCTGGATGGTGGTTGTTCCGATTGGCCTGGTGTCCAGAGTCCGGATGAGGGTGCAGCGCTCGATGCAATGGCTGCTTCAGGGCGACCGCCACGAGCTCGCTGTGCTTGCTGCTGTCGCTGCATGGCCATTTGCACGAATTGGAGCAGGACTGGATCGTTTGGATTGTCCCGCAACGATTGTTCCAAGAATTGCCGCGATTCGCCGGATCGACCAAGCATGTTCAGAACTTCGACGCGTTCCAAAACTGCGTTTCCGATGGGCACACCCAGTTCTTTGCCTATTTCCACGATCCGTCGCAACAACGATTCCGCTTCGACGGGGTCATTGGTCGTTCGGGTCTTTAGATTGAGCTGCGTGTATTCGGCCGATAGTTTGAACTCGTCCGGCCATTGCATTTGCTCGCTGCGTTGGACCAAGTTTTCATAGACCGAGGTGACCCCTCGCTGTAGGGCCGACTGCATCAACTGGATCAGACTGTTCGGATCGATATCGCTCAGGTCAGTCCAGAAATAGCTCGCCCCGCCGACCAAGTCGAAAACATCCTCCGAAGCCGAGATCTTTGGCACTCGCAACTGTAGTAGCTGATGGAGGTCCTTGAACTGGCCGTCGGTCATTGAAGAGGTACCGGAACCTTGCCAATGGAGTAACAAAGCCGCAAGCTTCATTTTCAAGGCATCGTTACCGGCTGCTTCACGCGGTGTTTTGCCCCCCAAGCATTCTTGCGCGTAGTCTAAGAAACCGTCTAGCACCAACTGGCGTGTGGCATCGTTGAGAGCTAACCTTCGTTCTGGGGCCACCTGCTTGCGAAGCATGATCGAAGCGGTGACTTGCGATAGGTAAGACGATGGCAGTTTTTCAATCAATTCGCGATTGAGCGAACCGATACCAAGATCCCTCTTGACGTTTTCAAGGATAGCTCGGCGCGAACCAATCGGTGGTTCGAGCGAAATCAGACGAGCGGGCTTGTCCGTTTGCTTGCCGTAGTACGCCATCCAGCTACCGCTGCGGGCTGCCTCGAGTTCGCTAAATTGCTCTTGAAGGACCGGCTCAACGCATACAAACGCGAGCTTGGGTGGTACCTCTTCGCTCAAAAGTGCATCGAGCAAGCCTTTGAGTTGATCGACGGCGATCGGCAAGAGTCGCTTGTTTTCGAGCAGTTTTTGTTCGAATTCCGTGTCCTCAATCACGTACTGACAGAGTTCCTCGTTGACCGCAACGCCGTTCGCCTTGGGGGCCAGATCGTAGCCCAGGGCTTGGTAGTAGATCCGCTGCGGTTCGGGTAGCGAAGCTATGTCAGCAATCTTGCGACACGTTGTTCCAGCCGACTCGACGTCGGTCAGCATGAGTTGGCAATACAGCAACACCTGGAGAATCGGAGCCTGAGGTCCAAATTCGCGTTGCATCGATTCGAGTTTGGTCTTGGCTGTGGCTATTCGGTAGGCGCCTACCAATGCGTTGGCTTCGGCTAGGCGTTCGGCGTAGGGCGCATCCTCCGCTTCGATGGGTGATGGGAGCGATTCGCGAGAGAGAGTATTGGCGTTGGTCTGGGATATGAGCGAGTCATAGGCACCTGACGCGACTCGAACCATGTCGCCCCCCATGTCGAGCAACATCTCGCAATGGAGCAAAGCTGGCAAAATCATGCCTCGTTGACCCATCGACTCCATTAAATTCATGGCGACCGTAGCGGTCATGGGAGGAAGCGCTTCGGTGGCGTCCGCGATGGCCTGCAACAATAGTGTTGCTCCCTCTTCGGTGTTGCCGCGTACCACGGCGACCAGCGATCGGTAGAGTTTGGCAAGCGGGTTGTCGGGTTGTAGCCGAATGAACTTGGCGGACGTTTCCTCAAGCGATTCCAGTTCGCCCAACTGCAACAGCAACTCCGATTTCATCGCCAAGAGCCATGGTTCGGACGGGAGGGTTTTTAGGTTTGCGTTGATCCGATCCAAGGCAGCGACATTTTGTTCGCCGACGATCATCCGATGGATGATTTGCATCTCCGGGAAATGCTCGTTGCACTTGCAGAACTTGATCTTCTTTCCGTTGCCGCAAGGGCAGAAACTGTATTGGTCCAAACTCATGGGCAAACCGATTCAAATTGT
>JAYTVM010000389.1:0-4222 GCA_043743995.1 Pirellula sp.
GCTCCGGGGGCAACGGCACACCGTTTGACAATGTCAACGCGAACGGTTCTGGTTCGAACGGTAGCACAACCACCGGTTCGCCCCCAGCCACCAATGCCAATTGCGACGCGGTTCCGTGGACCATTCCAACGGATGGCACCATTGACAGCAGCGTGTTTGCGATGGGCGGGGTTAACCAAGGCAACTCTAGTGGCGGAGGAAGTTCTACGTCGTCCCCGGTGCCCGCATTGACACGCGATGGTCATGAGTTCGGTGCATCAGGTGGTTTTGAATCCAAAACGAAGGGGA
This sequence comes from Pirellula sp., assembly GCA_043743995.1. GTDB lineage: Bacteria > Planctomycetota > Planctomycetia > Pirellulales > Pirellulaceae > JBKCUI01. The sequence continues at coordinate 289 of JAYTVM010000389.1, forward strand.
AAAATGGCGGTAGCTGGAACGTCGCAGGCAACGTTGAGGATGGACATCTCAAGGACATCAGCGGACTACTGTCAAACGCGCTTGCAAATCAGATCGGAGACAAATACAACGACAACAAGATCTACTCGGTGAGAATTTCGGACGGTAATGCGAGCTCGGCCGACGGTTTCACGGCTAACATGCAGGTTGGCTGGAACCTGAAACCGAAGGACCATGCCGACATCTTGAGCGACACGAACGAAACTCTTGCTATGGCAGGTGATGGTGGGATTGGATTGGTTGCTACCAAGGATGACGCAAGAGTCACGGGTGGTGGTTCGCATAGCGACTTTGATTTCATGAACATGGAGATTGACGCCCGGGCAACGTTACCGCATGGAACATGGACTGGCACTCTAAGCCAGATTTCCATCGATTCGGACGGCAATCATAATACAATTGACGTTCATGCCGGATTGGCGCCCAATACTGGTGGCAATGGTGGTTCCTCGTCGGGTTCAGGTTCGTCCGACGTCGACGCGTCTGGATTATTGAAGTTCGATTGGAATGGCCATGGTTCGAGCAAAATGGAAGTCCACACCAACTCAAACATCGACTGGTATCCAACCTCCGTCGGCGGTGCAGAAACCAGCCACTTGATCGAATTGCGCAAGTTGGATTATATTTCCAAAGGAACCTACAGCAGCACGGGCGATGCCAATTTCGATCTTGCAGCCGACGGAACGATTACCAAGAGCGGTAGTGGTACGGCTACGAACGTAACGGATTCGGACTACAAGAGTCACACCCGCGACTTTGGTGAGTCGTTCAGGCCAGGACCTAATGGATACTACTACTTGCAGGACACCAATCGTTATGGCGAGTTCATTGGAACGGTAACCCGATCGGCTTCGTTCAATGCCTCGCAGGAGCCTCCGATCGCAATCGCGACACCTACCTATTCTGGCGATCCAAAGGTGCGGGTATCGGGGACACTCTATGCAGAAGGCTCCGACCATGTTGGGTCAACAATGTACCTGGACGATCATTCGGGCGGAAACTACTTTGCCAAGATCGAAGCGGACTTGAACGGGATCCCGCTGGTGGTCATCGAATCGATTACGTTGCCGCCAGAATATGTTTATCCAAGCAATCCCAACCCTGGCGATGGCACTTACCTGTCGTGGTTTGCGGGCCGAAAAGGAGATGCATTTGACACTGGGGCCAATTTTGCGTCCGGCCTAGGGGACAACATGAGCATGGGTTTGAGTTGGGCCATACGGGATAAGATTTTCGGTTTCAACACCGTCGACTATGGCTCGTCCGCCTACGTATGGGGCGATCGAACAGGGACGGTAATTGGCGTTGCAACCGGCGGAGCCGCGATAGGCAAGGGGCTAATTAAAATCGCGACCGCAGTGGATGATCTCGGACGTTGTGCCAACCCAATAGCGAAATTTGTGATGGGGGGCTGCTTCGTGGCAGGAACGCTAGTCACATTGTCCGATATGCCTCGCAGTCAAGCGACCGACGACGATGTATGGTCATCTGACTCATTGTGGCACGGGACTCCGTACTGTGATTCCTCGCCGCAGTCATCCACCACAGCACCCTCCCAAACAGCCACCATCACGTCTCTTCTCGCGTCCCCAAGGCGCATGTTGGTCCCGATCGAGCAAGTGCCATTAGGAGCACGCGTCCCCACGAAAAATCCAAAGCCATGGGAATACGACGAAAGCTTACCTGAACCGGATCAAGCGACCTGGGCCAAGATTTCGATCACGATCGAGCGAACCGACGGTGGAGTCGTAGACGCCGAACTTTTGCGGCCACGAACTTGGGTCGAATCTTACGGGCTAGAAGCGGGTAAGTTGCTACCGATAAACTTTGCAGAGTTGGAAGTAGCAGGTTTGGCTCACGTAACGGCGATTAAACCTTGCCCAACGATTTCGGAAGGCGAAGGCAGCGTTATAACAGCGAGATTCCTAACACGGCAAGTTGACGTCATCGTCCGAGCAGAAGTACTCGGTCCAGATGGCACGATTGATGTACTTGAAGGAACGCCAATTCATCCTATCTGGTCGGTTGATCGCAACGACTGGGTACCGCTTGGAGAGCTTAACAGGGGCGAGCAACTGCAATCCCGCGACGGTTTAGCAACTTTACTGCAAATTGAAGTAATAAAACGACGCGAACCGGTGTTCAATCTGGAGGTCAATTGTGAACATGTCTACGAGGTCGGCTTTTTTGGAATACTTGTGCACAATGAGTGTGTGTACCGTGCGTTGAATTCGGCAGGAGACGTGGTCTATGTGGGAATAACGAAGGACTTTCCTCGGCGGATGGCTGAGCATGCGAGACAGAAGGGCATTCAAATAATTAAAATGGTAGACGGCCTGACACTCCCAGCTTCACGAGAAGTGGAGCAAGCATTGATTACGCTTCATGGTCTAGGGAAAAATGGTGGTACACTTCTCAATAAGATTAATAGTATCTCACCGTCCAACACAAGTTTTTCATCGGCTATTCAGTCAGGAATTACTATACTTAAAACTTTAGGTTTGGGATATTGAAATGAAGAAGCCCCTTATTGGAGACGTTTTTGAAATTGTCGCGAATCTCCGGTGGTACTACATTCAGTTCGTCGGCACTCATTTGGAGTACGGTGATACGATTGCGATTGTTCCAAAATCGTTTGCGGAACGACAAATGTCTTGGGAATCACACCTGAACAGTAAATCTGTTTACCTAATTTTTTACCCGCTGAAGGCGTGTCTTCGACATCAATTGTGTACCCTTGTTGCAAACGTACCCTGCCGATTTACGATTCCAAGGGTACTTCGGAGGCCAGGACGAATCGAAACAGGTGGTCGCGTAGTAAATTGGATGATTGACCAGGAAGATGGTACGATACGCGTAACCGAAACCCTGACCGAACAAGAAAAGCAAATAACTCTTGGGGCAGGTTGGAACCACGAAATGCTTTTACATAGAATCGATGAGCAATGGCAACCAACGATGTACGCCTAGAGGACGAAGAAGCATTTTTAAAGATTCAAGATCCAAGTGTTGCGCACACTTTTCTTCATTACTTCTATTTCGATTCAGCCGAGGCCGCAAGTGCTGTGCTTGAACTCTTTAAATCACGGCATCTTATTGCGACAATGGAGCGAGCTGCCGATGATTCATCATGGGGCGTTTATTTGCGAACAACGGAAGTGGCAACGCCTACGCGATTAACGGAATGGTGGATATCATTTAACGAACTTGCGTCGAACTTCCATGGAGAGTACGACGGTTGGGAACTTGCAGACGCTTAGGACGCATCGGAAGGAGAAATCTGAGGGACATAGCTTTTTTTCGAGGGGTAGTTGCATTTTGGATTCGAAATTTTTATAGTGAACAAAATTCCCTTTGCGTCTATCGGCTGTTTCGACGGAATGAACCATGGCGAGATTATCTCGAGCGGAAATTTTGACTCTTCCGAAATCGTTGCAGTCCATACCATCGCCACGTCGGTCCGATGTTGTTACCTCCTGAGAGACGACCATCTGGCTACTCAAGGGGGCTACTCAAGAGGGCTACTCAAGGGGCCATCCGGCTACTCAAGGCTACTCAAGGGGCCATCCATCTTACGGGGCTACTCAAGGGGCTACTCAAGGGGCCATCCATCTTACTATTGCATCCGCCCTGCGGCGGTTGTAGAATTAACGTCCTGTTTGCACCGCTTCCTCTTTTCACTGTCCTTTGCTGGAGAATTTCTTATGGCTCGACAAAATCGGCGTGATATCTTTGATCCAAATGAAGTCGGGGCTTTCCATGCCGTGCAGAGAACGGTTCGTCGGGCTTGGCTTTGCGGACTAGACCCGGTTTCCGGCAAATCGTTTGAACATCGGCGAACTTGGATCCAAAATCGCCTCGAGGAACTTGCGTTTAGCTTTGGTATCGACTGTCT
>JAYTVM010000390.1:0-4218 GCA_043743995.1 Pirellula sp.
GCAGTTCAAAAACCTCTGGTTTCTGAGGCAACATCACGCGGAGCGTGATGGGTACTTTCTTCAGATTCGAAAAAATCACAGCCTCAGAGCGTGCCACCCGCGCCACCCGTGCCACCAAGTTTATAGGTAGATTTCAAACTGCCGATCGCCTAAGAACGCATTCGCTATTTATTCAGCCTTGGATACTTCCATCGCATTCAATCGAGCTTTTCCCACTTTTTCCTGGAAGTCGATCACGAGACTGTCATTGACTTCCACCGATGGAATTTCTTTGACAACGACAGCCAACTCATTGTTCACATCGCGCCGAAGTTCCACCCCCTCCGAGACCACTTTCCCCTGCATCAATACGTCAAAGACAATGGGATCGGGACCATCTTGACTGGACCTTGCGAAGTGAAGTTTTACTTTGTAGGTGGCAGGCGGATCGCCAACGCCGAGCAGTGGCACCTGAATCTGCTGAATCCCCTCTGCCCAAGAGGAATAGAGCCAAGGGTTTTCCAGCTTCCCTGCAGAACTAGGCTCCCGAAAACTCACGAACTTGCCACCACCCGAAAATACCGGCTTCAGGTCCAATGCGATGTCGAGTGAAGTCCGCTGGTAGGCAGCCCGGCGTGGATACGACAACCACAAAACGCCGTGCTCATCCTTTCGGTCTCCGGGCCCACCCAAATTCAACGACATGTGGGTAACTGGCAACAAGGATCCAGAAGTTCCGTGGATCAGCCATTGCCGATCCAAGTTTCGTGGCTCCATGACTATCGTCGACGAGATCGAGAATTGGCAGACACAGCCCACACTCGCCTCTGGAATCATCACAAGCCCGTTGGCCGGAATCGCATTGACCCAACATCCTAACCGATGGCCGGCGAAGTGCTTTGTCCCAACGTCTTCGTTGAGGTCATAAAACGCAGTATCCCCGGACCGAAACAACAGCATCCCAGAGTCGCAACCGGTCAAGATTCCGCAATGATGTCCAGTTCGCATCAGACTCCAGGGAACTTCTTTGCCGGTGATAGGATGCGTTCGAGATATCTGCTTTCCACTCTGCATTTCAAACGCCCAAGGTTCGGCCAGAACTTTCTCGCCGATTACGATCGGTCGTCCCTTGTAGTTAGCGTCGACAGCCCATTTCTTGTAGCCTTTGTCGGCGGAAAGCGCTACCAACCGACGCTTTGTGAATTCACCGGCTACGAATTGTTTCCAGTAGTGTCCGTTGGCATTCGCCCCACCAAGGATCAATGTTCCGTTCGAGTACATGAGCGTCAGTTTACCGCCCCCGGCCCCGATATCGCTGCAGTCGGTGACATCGACCGATTGCTCCCACAGGCTGTGACCACTATTGATATCGAGTGCAATCGTCCGACGAATGTCTGCCCGCAAGGCGCGTTCTTCTGCCAAAGCACGGGCATCACCTTGTAAGCCTTCCAAATGAGACTTGTCCTCACGAAGAAGTTGCTCACGTTGTTCGCTGGTTATCGAACTATCGATAAAGAAAACCTTATCAGACCCTATGGCAATCGTATGATGCGAAATGCTATGCCCTTGACAGCTCCACTTAATCCCGCCTGTGATAAGATCGATTGCGAATAGGAGGTCGGTGGCATCTTCGGTCTGCTTGGCGCGTCGTCTCTGCTTCAACTCGATTTCCTTGCGAACGATTGCAGCTCCAAAAAGCAATCCATTTTGAGTCGCAACGTAACCCCATTCATACTGCCCCTCATTGAGCTGGGGCGGAAGGCGGTGTACGCGTAGATCTTGCCAGTGGTCGTGCTAACGATCAGATGATTCTGCGCGACGACGAGTCCGCTGGCGGTTCCCTCGACTTCGACTTGCCATACTTGCTCGCCGTTGGTGCGGTTGTAGGCGGTGACTCGCTTTTCTCCCCCGACAAAGATTAAGTTTGAGGTCGCAATGAGGCAGTCGTTGTCCTTGGTCGCTTGCTTCCATTCGATCCCGATGTCAGCGATGGCCGTGAGTTCCTTCTCGGCCTGTTTCAATTTGGCCTTGAGCAACTTGGCGTCTGGAACAGGGGCACGCAATTTGGGCGCGGTTTCTTTGACGAACAACTCCAGCTCTTGACGGCGACGGCTATTGACTGCGTAGACGGTTCGGTCCAAGCAAGCCACATGCTCGCCGGTCGTTACGAACGCTTGCTCATCATGTACCGCAAGCTGGCGTCCCTTAAACCATCCGTAGCCCACTTCTCCTCCGTTTTGATCCATGGCCAGCCAGTGATGGGCTCCGCTGGTGTAGAGCTGACCATCGGCGAGCAACGCTTGGAAGCCACCGACCACTCCGCCTGCGGTAGTTCGCCAAGAAAAAGTTCTTTTGTGCAGAAACTCACCCGTCGCCTTGGTGAATGCCGCCGGTAAGGAACCACCCGAAGGGACGAATAGTACGTCCTTATTTGCGAGCAAGTAGCCTTGAGGGGACAAGCTATTTCGACCGGCATCGGTTTCGCTGACGTGATCCTGTTTCCAAATGACTTTGCCGGTCGCAGCGTCGACGCAATGAATGAAAATCTCTTCGTGCGGAAAGATCCCGGCTCCAAAGAAGGCCTTTCCGTCATCGATCGTAATGCCAGTTCGAACAGGCCATCGCGAAATCATTTCACCGCGGGCCAAAAGCCAATTGTTGTCGGAGGAGGAGCCGTAGACTTTCCAAACCAAAGAACCATCCGCGGCGGATAGGCAGTAGGCGAAACCATCGTCTGCACCGAAGTAGACTCGGTTTTGGCATAAAGCCGGTGCTAGTCGGATGGGGCCTCCCACGGCGTACGTCCAACGCGCCTTGCCTGTTTTGAGGTCTAGACAATGCAGGTGATGGTCGACCGACGAACCAAAGAAGACTTGTTTCCCTGCGACCACGGGCTGGAGCGAGTCGTCGTACTTGTTGCGGTTGCCGATCAATTGGTTTTCAATGACTCGACCTTCGGCGCTACTCCATGACATTTTGGGGACTGCAGGCGATTCATAGATCCAGCTCGGCTTTGACGCTGGATTGAGCTTGTCTGAGGTGGAAGCGAGCCGGTCGTTTCCACCGCGGTAGGTTGGCCAGTCCGTTGCTCCGTTTTCGAATCCCCAAGATTGGGAAAGAATCATTCCGTGTACACCCAAAGCCAGGGCGAACCAATAAAAGTGTTATTTCATCAGCATTATTGCGTCCCAATCGAAAAAGCTTGGCTAGGTCGGCGACTGGACATTTCATCCAATATCTCGTGCAACCAATGAAATGCGGTAATAAATTCCAGCATACCAATGGAGGGTGAAGAATCCGAATTCCCATCATTATACCAAAGCAGCGTTGTTGAAGAGTGTGCTGCGATTCAGTAAATTTCCGATGGAATTCGCAAATAGTCCCGCAGGGGCGTAGTGTAGTGCGATACAGTCGCATTTCGCAATTCGTTCTGCATCGTTAATACGAGTGTCGCGTTGTCCAATTGGCAAGAAGTAGTCGCACAGCTTGTCCTCTGTGACGATCGAGTTTGCCGCGTCAGGAAACGCCATCAATCCTCCATGGCAGAACGTCCATGCTCATAGTCCTTTATGTCCGAACGCCCGGCATCACCCAGGGCGAGTAGCAAATGTTTGCACCGGCCAATCTCCGACGACCGAGCACTTGGTGCGCATGCCATTGATCTGATTTTTTCCTTGGTTTGTCAGCCCTTAATCGATCTTCTATTGGCCGATCAGGTGTACTGCAACACCAACCTTCTGCGACATTTGTGTTCTCTCGCGGCAACTGAGCGCCTATGCAAAACTAGCCACGAAAGAGCGCAAAGAACACAAAAGAAGAGGTGGCTCAGAACGTCACCGTTGACCGATCGGTAGCAAGTAAAGTCTCAATCAGGAAGCCACCGATCCACCGCTTCGGTCCATCGGCTTGTTTTGTCCGTTCCTTAGAACGTCCAGTAATGATATGCGATTGCTGTCTGCTTGTCTTCGTTTGTTTTGAGTAAGTACAGGTCAACCACTTCCTGATGAATCGTACCAAACCCTTTCGATGTAAACCACAAATCACCTTCGAACGTACGAAATGAGTCAATCATCTTGATTGCCGCATCGAACTCTTTCCGTCTTGGGTGAGAACCGTATGCAACCTTAAGATTAGCAGTCTCAATGAATCGATTGACGTTTTCTGCGCCATCGATTCTTAGGACACCACGTTTAGTTATGGACAAATCAAATCCGTTGCTTAGTTGATGATACACGGCAG
>JAYTVM010000391.1:0-15179 GCA_043743995.1 Pirellula sp.
TTGCCCGCCGGAGGCGGGCAAAGCCGAGGAGAACGGGTCGATTCGCGAGTGCCAACCGTTAGTACGCCAAAACAAGGTTGGTGGGGGACCAGCCCCCGCCCAACCTGAAAGGCCAGCCCCCACGAATTCGGCGACGATATTCCTGCATCACTTTGACGACGGTTCCACACGCGAGTAGGGCAATGAGTTACACTTACGGGCTGAGCGTTGTGTCCGTAACACGACAAGATTCTTCTAATGTGCTGAGGCTAATAAATCCTTCCGATGCCTGATTGGTTTCCGGATCTAGTTACGATCCTGATCGCTTTGCTTTTGGTTTTGGTGAACGGTTTCTTCGTTGCGGCGGAATTCTCGCTGGTCAAGGTTCGTTTGGGGCGAATCGAACAACTCGTTGCCCATAAAAAACTCTTTTCTCGAACTGCTAGGTGGCTGGCGCAACGACTGGAACAATCGTTGTCCTCTTGTCAACTCGGTATCACCATGGCCTCGTTGGCGTTGGGAACCATCGGCGAGCCGGCCTTCGCTAAGCTTGTGGAACCGTTTTTGCGTGCTGTTCAGATCCAGTCACCGGCCATCGTCCATGCCGTTGCCTTTGCGATTTCATTTACTTTTGTCACGGCGCTGCACTTGGTCATTGGCGAACAAGCTCCTAAAATTTTCGCCATTCGAAAACCCGAAACGATCCTGCTTGCTTGCGCGATCCCGTTGCAGATTTTTTTCATCGCAACCTATCCTTTGATGCAATGCCTTAACGTTTCCACGACTTGGCTGTTGCGATTGTTGGGGGCCACCGAAGCCAACAAGAGCTCGATCCCTTACACAGAAGAAGAGATTCGAGCTTTGTTACGCGAAGCCCATGTCCACGGCAGTTTGACGGGAAGTGAACACAGCATCATCAACGCCGTCTTCGAGTTTGCTGACCTGGTCTGCAGACGCATTATGGTTTCAAGAACCGATGTCGACTACGTAAATATTCATGAAGCGACCAGCGTTACGATGGACATGGTTCACCGAACCAAACATACTCGCTACCCCATTTGCGACGGTTCCTTGGATCACGTTTTGGGGGTACTGCACGTCAAAGATATCTCCGGCGAGACCATTAACGATGGCTTCGACTGGAAGTCGCTGATGCGTCCACCCAAAAAAGTCCCCGAAAACATGCCCATCAGCAAACTCCTGAGACATTTCCAGGGGACCCACCAACACATGGCCTTCGTGGTTGACGAATACGGCATGATGATCGGCATCGTTACTCTCGAAAACGTACTTGAGGAAATTATCGGCGTGGTCGCAGACGAATTTGACGTCGAAGATCCTGAAATAGTGCCAGATGGTCCCGACAGTTTTGTTATCCTGGGTTCAACCGCAGTTCATGACGTTGAAAATCGACTCGGCATCCAGTTTGAGTATGCGGATGTGGATACAATGTCGGGACTGCTACTCAACAAAGCCGAGCGATTGTTGGTCGCCGGTGATGTCATAGAATTCCCCAACGCTATTGCAAAAGTCCTTTCCGTTTCGGACGATCGTGCAACGAAAGTTCGATTAACTCTCATTTCACAACAAGAATAGTTTTCGAGGAGTATCCGCCATGAAGTGTGTTCGTTTAGCCGTCGTCCTTGCTATTTCCATTCTCTCGATTGCTCAGACAGCCTTCAGTCAGGAAGCCGCAAAAGGCAAAGCGATTTTTGATGGGAAATCCCTGGCTGGTTGGTCGGGCATCACCACCCTGTGGCGCGTCGAAGACAGTGCAATCACAGGTGAAAGCACTGCGGATGCCCCGCTCAAGAACAACACGTTTTTGGTCTACGAAAAAAAGTTCGGCGACTTTGAACTGAACTGCGAGTTCAAGATTACAGGTGGCAACTCCGGTATCCAATATCGATCGAAGATAGTCGACCCAGAAAAGTTTATTGTGGGTGGATACCAAGCGGATATCGATTCCGAAAAGGACGTCAAGAAGAATAGCTACATGGGCATCAATTACGAGGAACGAGGCCGAGGAATTATTGTGGAAAGAGGGCAAATCGTTTCGATTGAAGCGGACGGAAAGAAAACACGCGTTGGTTCGACCGGAGACGCAATGGCCCTGCGAAGCAAATTCAACGTCGAAAACTGGAACTCGTATCGCATCGTCGCCAAAGGCAACATCTGCCAGCACTACATCAACGGTGTGCTGATGTCCGAACTTCAAGACAATCAAGCGGACAAGCGAGCCTCCGAAGGGATTCTGGCGCTCCAGTTGCACGCTGGCCCTCCAATGAAAGTCCAGTTCAAGAATATTGTTGTTACTGAGTAGCCAATGAACCCACACGACGTCCTCGTGCAGAGGATTCGACAGGCCACGCAAGCCTTGCTCGGTCAACAGCATTTAACGCACCAGATTTCGGAATGGTGCGACCAATACCAATTGCAGTGCGATTCCATCGTTTCCTCAAGAGGAGTTTCACTGACGAGCATTGCGATTGTGGGTGCCAAAGGACAGGGAAAGACTTGGATCGCGCGACAGATGATTCTGGATCGGCGAGTCTCACAGGGACTACCGAGCGGGGTCCTCTCTAGCGAAGCCACGACCCACGTGCATTGGATTGGACCGATTGTTCCTGAGGCGCTCGATGCAAGTCGCGAGCTCTACCATCCCTGTCGATCTGAAACCATGCTGGACTTGGGGCGTCCCTACATGCTGCTGGACACGCCCGGCATTACCGATGACGACTTGCAAGCCGCCAAGACGGCCAAGGAGGCGATGGCTCTCTCACCGGTCAAGCTGCTAGTGGTTCGGCGAGATCAATTGCGCGGCGCCATTTTGAGCCAACTGGCTAACTTTACGGAGGGCGCGATCTGCATCCCCGTCATAACATGCGTGCCCCTCAACGACCTAGCTGTATCCGCGACGAAGCGTTTGAGCGAATCGCTGCAACGCGACTTGGATACGTTTTGCGATGCCATGAAATCCAGTGCGCCAAAAACCAAATTCCTTGAGTCGATCCTCGTTCCCGATTTCGAAGCCGACGGCGATGAGTCCAAGATCGGGCTGGCCGTTGCTCGCGATTTGCAAACGCGATTGCAAAGTGAATCGTTGGATGATATTGCAGCAACCCGGGCGAACCGACTTTCTGCAGCAACCGACCGATTGCGACATCGCATCGGGCAAATGCTGGATTCTCAGTTGCCTCAGCTATCGGCGGCCGTTCGCCGTCTGCATTCCGAAGCGGATGCTTTGCCATCACAGACCATCGAAACCGTGCTGGGCTCGCGGGTGGTGCTACAGTCCGCAGTGCGTGGTCGACTCCGAGCGCAAATGATTGCCGACACCGGCATGATTTGGTTTCCCTACCGAACGGTTCTGACAGTTCTCGGGCTGACGCACGGGGCGTGGGATCGATTGTTGCTGTCGTTGTCCGGAAGCGTGCCATCGATCTTTGGCACCTTTGCGGCTTGGGCTCGCAATGTCCAGCAGTCTAGGAAAATCAACTGGGAAATGCATGAAGGAATTCGTGATCTACTGAACCGACAGATTCAAGATAGACTGGAACCAGTTCAAGCCCAGTTTCATCGCGCCGTAACTCGCATGCGCGGCTCCGATCAGGAAATCAAATCCGCTTCCGCTTCGCCGCAAATCCGATTAACTGGAGTCGAAGAATTGCAGTCGCGAGCAAGAAGTGTATTTGAATGGTGCGTCGACAAGCACCAAATGCCTTGGATGACGCTTCAGTTCTTCGCTTTGATTGGAACGTGTATTTTCTGGCTGCTCATGGCCGGTCCGATCGTTTCGATCTATAGGCAATACCTGGGAGCAAGCTACGAAACGCTGTCAGGTGCTCAGTCAAGTGTCGAGCATTTCCCTCATCCGAGTCCGGCATTGCTTCTGACAAGCGTGTTGCTATCGCTGATCCCAATGCTTATCTATGCCATGATTGTTCTGAGCTGGAGCCAGCGACGAACGAAAATCCATCGAATCGCGGACAGCACGTACGCGGAGGAAGTCAAATTGGTGGATGAGTTGAAACTCAGCGGAGTCATTTCACTTCACTACGATGATCCGCTGTTGGAACACGCCGAGTTTTTGATCCATTGCACGCAATAGGGACATCCGTGAGCATACGAAGGCAATAGGTAGCCGAGGGGAACGGAAGTTGGGACGCCTAATTGTAGTACGCCAAAACGCATCCGTCGGGGTCAAGCCACGAACGGATGGGCTAGCGATATTGTCCATTGCAGACAATACTCAGGAATCATTCTCAAGCTTGACGCCAAGTTGCCGAAGCTGCTCAGCCAGGATTTCAGCCCGCCTCTTTTCTGCGTCAGCGCGTTGCTGCTCTGCGTCGGCGCGTTGCTGTTCTTGTCCAACTCGTTCGGCACCTGTAGCTATTGGGGCACCGGCGAGATCCGTCCACCGCAGCCATTCGTCCGTGTGCCCTTCGAAGTTACCTTTCCATACCTTGAGTCCCAATTCCATCGAAGACATCAAAAGTGTTTCGCCCTGGATTTGTTCATAACATCCACCCCGCAATTCGAAGAATCTCAACTTCCCCGCTCGCAACCAAAGTTCTGGATCATAGATAACATAAAACGGAATCCCGATGCGAGCATAACCTGTCAGTTTATCTCCATCTTCGTTCCCTTCGCGGTTGGAAACGATCTCAATGACCACCTCGGGCGGCTTGCCATATTCCCAAACAAAGTACGATCGATTGGACTTTGGAAAAAGATTCTCTGGCGCCTGCACGTTCAGGCTCAACAGAACATCGGGAACATAAGGGGGAACTCGAATGGCGTAAAAAAGGCCCACGTTTGCCATCGCTAAGAAAGGAACTTTGGTCCCCCAACTCGTGTAGAGCGGTTCCGTCAAAAGTCGCTGTTGCTTCTCACAAAAGAGATTATCCACGGGCTTGTTATCCTCCGTAACCAAATGCTCAACCGATGGCCATTGCTCCACGGGCAAAGGTCCAGGTTCGCTTACCTTCATTGTTTGATCCGTACGAATATCGATTGCCATTTGCCAACCTTCAGAGGGAGCGGGAAGGGCTTTTGTCGAAATAGATTCTACGATATTCGCTTAAGAATTGCGAATCTCGCTAGCTATTTCGCAGTGCTGCCATACAAGATTGCTGTCAATGGCGGTTGCAAAGTAAGCAGCTTGCTGCAAAATGCGTTACAAAATCGAATTGTGCAGATTTGATTCAACCCAGTTTTGTAATGGACGGTTCCAAGAACGGATTTCGAATGGCTAAGCGGGCTGCCAAGAGTCAACCGATGTTGATCGGCTTTGATTCACTGTTTCCAGAAGTAACGCCACCGGCTGAATCCTTGCCACCCGCCGCCGCGTCTCAAAAAGAAACAATGCTGAAGGCGAATGCACCGGTTGGTGATCTGTCTTCGCAACCCGTGCGGACCAAGCCTCCCTTCCCTACCGAAGGGGATCTGGTCATCCTTGTCGACTCGCATTCGCTCATCTACCAAGTCTTCCATGCACTGCCTGCCATGACTAGCCCGCAGGGGGTCGAGGTTGGTGCGGCCCATGGTTTTCTTAGAGACATTGCCAATCTTTTGGAACAATGGAAGCCCGATTTTCTCGTCTGCACTTTTGACGTCTCCGACAAGACATTTCGCAACGATCTGTATGATCAATACAAAGCCAACCGCGAATCGATGCCAGACGCTTTGCGCGAGCAAATGCCGATCATCCATCGATGCCTTGAAACCCTGGCCATTCCCAAAGTCTCCGCTCCTGGTTTCGAAGCCGACGACATCATGGCCACCTTGGCTCTCCAAGCCGAACAGCAGGGGGCACGCGTCTTATTGGTCACGAGTGACAAGGACTGCAGGCAATTGATTTCGGACCGAGTGCAAATGCTCAATGTTCGCAAAAACGAAGTCTTTGGCGAACCCGAACTGCGAACCGTCTGGGGGATTCGGCCCGATCAAGTCGTCGATTTTCAAGCGCTCGTCGGCGATTCTGTGGACAATGTCCCCGGCGTACCTCAGATTGGCCCAAAAGCTGCCCAACAGTTGCTAGAGCAGTTCAATACGCTCGATGAAGTATTCGACAACATCGATCTAGTGACTGGCGAAAAGCGCAAAGAAAACTTGAGGAACAATCGTGACCTTGCAATATTGAGCCGCGACTTGGTTCGATTAAGTCGAGAATGCCCGATCGATTTGCCGTGGTCCAATATGCGACCCGGTACTTTTGATCGCAACCAAGCCATGGATTTGTTTCGCGAACTCGGATTCCGAAAACTCTCCGAAGCTTTTGTGTCTTTGCTCGGCACGATTGAACCTGCAGTTGCGTTCCAACTTCCGACCGACGGCTATCGTTTGATTGACCAGCCAGACCAGTTGCTGAAACTGGTGCATGAACTCGCTGCTGTTGAGACCATCGCCATCGACACCGAGACGACCTCGACTCGTCCTCGCGATGCAGATTTGGTTGGAATAAGTCTATCGTGGGCCGAAGGCAAAGCGGCATACATCCCTGTTCGTGGGCCTGAAGGTTCGACGCTGTTGGAGCTCGAGTTTGTCAAAGGCTTGCTCGCTCCTTTACTGGCAGATACCAGAAAAATCTTTGTCGGGCAAAACATCAAATACGATGCGATCGTTTTGCGATCGCACGACATGCCGATTGCTGTCAGCGGATTTGACACAATGGTCGCGGACTATCTCCTGGACGCCGGAGGACGCAATCATGATCTGGATGACATTGCCAAACGTTGGCTGGGACAAACAAAAATCACGACCGAGTCCTTGATCGGTTCGGGCAAAACTCAAATTACGATGGACCAAGTTCCCATCGCTGACATTGCCACGTATGCATGCGAAGACGTCGACGTTCCTTACCGGTTGATCTCCCCGATGAAGGAGCGATTGCGAGATGAAAAATTGATCGATGTGATGCAGAGTCTCGAGATCCCGCTCATGGGCGTGCTGGCCGACCTGGAATACGAAGGGATTCGAATTGATTGCGTGAGGCTTAAGCAATTGGGCAGCGAGTTTCAGTTGAAAGCGGACGCCTTGCGCGGCGAAATCATGGAATTGGCGGGAGAGGAATTTAATCCGGATAGCCCCAAGCAACTAGCGTACATCTTGTTCGATAAGTTTGGGCTGCGAGTGGTTAAGAAGACCAAGACAGGACCAAGTACGGATGCCGAAGTTTTGGAAGAGCTCGCTTCGGAACATCCACTGCCGGCCAAGATTGTCGAATATCGGCAATTGACCAAGCTCATTAATACCTACGTGGAATCACTGCCTCGATTGATCAGCCCTCGAACCAGTCGCCTTCATACGTCGTTTCGTCAAGACATAGCTGCCACAGGCCGGCTAAGCAGCGTGGAGCCAAACCTTCAGAACATTCCAGTCCGGACCCCTGAGGGAAGATCGATTCGATCTGCCTTCTTGCCCAGAGAGACCGGTTGGTCCCTGATGACCGCCGATTATTCGCAGATCGAACTGCGCGTCTTGGCCCACTATTGCGGTGACGTTTCGCTGCATCAAGCGTTTCAGGAGGATCTCGATATCCATACGAGCGTAGCTGCCCAAGTGAACGGTGTCGATCCGAGCGAAGTCAACAGCGACATGCGTCGCAGTGCCAAGGCGGTTAGCTTCGGCATCATCTACGGCCAGAGTCCCTTCGGCCTTGCCAAGGCACTTGGGATATCAAGAACAGACGCGAGCACCTTTATTGATGCGTATTTTGCGAAGTACCCAGGCGTAAAGGATTTCATCGCGTCGACGTTGATGGACTGTCGACGAAACGGATATGTAGCGACGATGTCAGGACGCAAGCGATTCCTGCGAGGCATTCGAGACTACGCGGCCCTGCCGGACCAAAAGAAAAAGCAGTTGCTCGAGCCAGAACGCATGGCCATTAATACAGTCATCCAAGGCTCCGCGGCCGACATGATCAAGCTGGCCATGATCGCGCTTCAAAAAGAAATGAAATCGCTGGATTGGCCTGCCCGTATGCTGTTGCAGATTCATGACGAATTGATCTTTGAAGTGCGAGATGACTACGTGAATCCGCTCGCGACTGTGGTTCGCGAAGTCATGACGACTGTGATGCCGCTGAGCGTACCGCTCAAGGTGGATGTAAAACATGGCGGCAGTTGGGCCGCGTGTGAGCTGTTATGACCAATGCACAACAATTTCATCCGCCATTGGTTATCGGCGTGGTCGGTGGGATCGCGAGCGGCAAGAGTCAAGTAACGCGACTGTTGGGCGAAAGGAATGCCACCATCATTTCCGCAGATGAAATTGCGCATCGCGTTCTGCGGGAGCCAGATGTCATTGATGCACTAGTGAACGTTTTCAGCAAGGAGATTTTGTGCGAAACGGGCCTCCACCCCGTTGGTTCTCGAGTCATTGACCGCAAAAAGTTAGGTTCATTGGTCTTCGGCGATTCGGCGGACTGCCAGACGAAGCTCAAAAAGCTCGAAGCGATCGTACATCCGCGAATTCGGCAGATCGCCAGGTCCGAATTGCAAACACTCAAAAGCGACCCATCTGTACGTATGATCATTCTCGATGCACCTCTTCTCATCGAGGGTGGCTGGCTACCGTATTGCGATCGAGTGATCTTCGTCGATTCGCCGGATGTATCGCGAAAACAGCGGGCGATGGAGCGAGGTTGGACCGCTCAGGAATGGGGCGATCGAGAATCCGCCCAGTTAAGTTTGCCTGAGAAGAGATCGCACGCAACGGACGTGTTGGTAAACGATGGAACGCTCGAACAGCTCCAACAACATGTTTCAGAATTTGCCACACGCTGGTCTTCGGCCTGATCCATATCCTTTTCAACAAAATGCGAGCTGCATCCTAACACTAGGCTTCTCAAAGCCATATACTGAAAATCGTTCCCCCCTACTGTTCCGTTCCCTCCTATAGGTGATTTCATCATGCGAACGTTTATTGGCTGTGCCTTGGTTGCCGTTGCTACATGTTTTTCGATGCTTCCCAATACGGCTGTTGCCGAAGTTCCCAAGGTCGGCGATACGGCACCGGATTTTGAAATGCAGGGTAGCGACGGCAAGACGTACAAGACCAAAGATTTTGTAGGCAAAAAGGCTGTCATCATCGCTTGGTTCCCAAAGGCCTTTACCGGTGGCTGTACCAAGGAATGCAAGTCGATGAAGGAGTCGGGTGACTTGCTCAAAAAATACGACGTCGCCTACTTCACGGCCAGCACCGATCCAGTGGACCAGAATGCCAAATTTGCAAAGAGTCTCGAACTCGACTATCCGATCCTTTGCGATCCAAAAGGTGAAAACGCGAAGAAGTTTGGCATTCTAAGCTCGGACGGCACGAAAGCTGGACGAACCACTTTCATCATTGGCAAAGACGGCAAGATTCTGGCTGTCGATTCTAAAGTCAACACTGAGAATCACGGGAAAGACTTGTCCGAGCAGTTGGAAAAGCTCGCCGTGGCCAAAAAGAGTGCCAAATAGCAAGAGCAGTAACACGTAGCAAGCTCGTGTGGCACGCCCTGAGGATACGAAGGGCGTGGAAGTCGCTAGAGATGTTTGGCACCATTCGCCACACGCCTGGTTTTTGTGGTTGAGCGAGGCCCTGGCTCAGGTTTGCGAAGTAATCCACGTAGCGAAATATTTCGCACCACCTCATTTCATCCAAGCTCTAACTTCGTACTCAATTTGCTCATGCTCGATATCGTCGTGGGCCATGAGTAAATCTTGAACGGCGGCAATCGCCGACCAAACTCGGTCGTCGGACATCGATCGATACAGCTTCGCAATCAATTGTTCCATCATCTCGAGGCATTTCACGTCGTTGGCAACACGTGGGCGAGCGAGCGTCCAGGCTTGTTGCCAATCGAGGCTCCACTCGGGAACAAAACCCGGGTGAAGCGGCTCGCTTCGATAAATCATTTCGGCCACCGGGCCTGCTAGGATCACAGAAAGTTCGTCTGCGAGGGGTCGCGGTCCTGGCCATTGGATATCGACCTTTCCAAAAAAACGTTCTTCCTCCGGCGAGACGGACGCATGGCAGGCTCGCGCGCCGCAAAGCACAGCCATAACGCAATGACCGGCTTCATGGTAGGCGGTACGAGCCTGCTCTTCGTCGTCGCTGAGATCGTCCGAATCGAAAAGGCTGTCGTGTCGAGAGGAGGTCATATGGCTGTCTAGACGAAAAGGTAACGATCCCCCGAAATAAATTCGGCGGCATTCGATTCGTTTACCTAACGAGGTCATTCGGCTTGATCAACTGGTCTTTGAAGAAGGTCGCGGGCTTGAATCCGAAATTGCTTGGTGCATATTTGTCGGAGACGGTAGCGCTCGCCTTCGTAGGAATTTTGGCTTCCAGCCCAGTCATCCAGTAAGTGGCATTCACAACCAACCGCCGCAAGTCTTCACTTAAAAAATCGTTGGCGGCACCCATCGTCGTGCAGAACAACTTTCCAGACTTTCCACCTGGCATCTGATAGTCCTTTGTCCAAGCCAATGGCATCATCGGATTGTTTTTTGGGCCCTCGAGCGGCGGATCGGTCGGCTTCATGCCTTTCACGACTTGACCTTGCAGCAATACCGTTGCCGTAGACGGCAAATGCACCACACCGTACACATCCGACGGACCGAAGACATCGCTTACCCCTTTGAGAATTGGTAATGCTTTGGTGGAATCAGGAATGACGCCCCGGGTCGCTTGAGAAGCGTGATCGCCGTGGTGCGAAATCCAAGTCTCGCCAACGATCTGTTGACCAAAGCCCCCCGGCCATTCCTTGCTATTGAAGGCCCATTTCTTGTACGGGGACTTGGAATCGCCTGGGAAATTGAAGGGATGTGTTGACGTTCGCAGGGCAATGAAGGGTTTGCCCTCCATCATGAATTTCTCGACGTGAGCCATCTGCCAATCGGGCAACCCTCGAAAGCGCAAGCACATGATCATGCCATCCGCGTCATCGAGATGGTGTAAACCCGGAATATTGGACTGGTAGTTTGGGTCGACGGTTTGTGTGTCTGGATTGATCGAGGACAGCACAACGCAATCATAGCCGTGTTGTTCGGACAAGATCTTGCCTAACATCGGCATCGATTCTTCCGAACGGTATTCTTCGTCGCCAGAGATCAATACGATCTTCTTTCCCTTGCCGGGCAAGTTTGCGTCGGCTGCACCCGGCATGATGACCCACGGATCGACCTCTTCCCGCAAGCGTCGAGCCCAAACGTTGCGGAAGCGAGTCGAATTCCCATGGTCTTGCAAAAGGATTGCACCAGTCGGTGGATGCGGCTTGTACGTCGCGACCGCTTGGTGCGCCATGGGCCCGATCAGTTCTTTGGCATTTTGAACTAAAACTCCATTATGAAGTACTGTAGCTCGAGCTGGCTTGACCAACTTGTCGCCATCAAAGTGTGGTGCTTCGAAGAGGATGTCGTAGACGTTCCATTGCCCAGCTGGCTTTGTCACATTAACTTGCGGTGGGTACTGGCCGTAGATGGAACCGGCTTGACCGTCGGCATAAGTATCGTTGTCATGGCTATCAAGGATCTGGATCTCGTATTTTTCCATGATGATGACCCCGCTGTTTCCTCGGCCTTGCGAATCTCCTTTTATGACTTCGGGGGCTGACCATTCGATATGCAATTGCATGTCGCCGAACTCTTTGCGAGTCACCATCGAGCCACTGCCAGCAACGGCTTCAAAAAATCCGTCGCCAACCTTCCATGGGGCGGGTGCATCCTTTTTGCCAGCTCGCTTCCATTCCGACAAATCCTTGCCATCGAATAGCACCGTCGCATCCGAAGGAGCTTGTCCAGGTACCTCGCCTGGTTTGACGATGGTGGGTCGAGGTCGGTATTTGTCGTGAACGCGCCACTGGCTGTTAGGTAGAAATGGAGTGTTGGTATAGCCCACGCCGGGCCCAGGGGGTGTCTGAGCAGCTACCAGTGCGACCATGGAAATCGAGACGACGGCTAGAAGAGAAAAGAACGAAAGAGGCGCTAGTGTTGTTTTTTTCATGATGAAGCTTGAGAGGAACATGTGGCACGCCCAAAGCGAAAGCGATGGGCGTGGGAACTTAGGCAAATGTTTCTAGCGACTCACCACGCCCTTCGTAACCTCAGGGACGTGCCACACGAATAACGTCAGGAGACGGAACGTGTGGCACGAGTACGCGAGCAATTAGTGAGTCATTATTTAACTGGTTCGCTCTTCTTTCCAGCTTCGATGGCGAAGAGTCGGTTTCGATTGGCAATGTAAATCGAGTCGTTGGCTGCGACCGGAGTTGTATACAGTGCCGATCCCAGATTGATTTCAGCGATTTTATTAATCTTGTCCCCGACTTCCAATTTGAAGATCGTTATGTCTCCATCTTCGTCCCCAATATAGACCTTGCCGTCGGCGATCAATGGGGAAGCCCATGAGGAGGCCAGCATATCGTAAGTCCAATGGGCTACGCCTGTCTTCGCGTTCAAGCAATGCAAAACGCCTGAGAAGTCAGCGATGTAGAGCAGATCGTTTTTGATCGCGACGGTACCGCACGTGCGATGCATCGTTGTTTCAAATTCTTTCGGATCGTTACCAACATAATGCCATACGGCGGCAGAGTTGGGATTGTCTCGTTCAACGTCTCCGTCGGCAGGCACCATGGCTTGCTTGCGTTTGGGCGCAATCACCTTTTTCATGTTGCCTGAATTGAAGACTTGGGTTGGACTAACATCGCCACGCTTGGTTGGATCGATGCACCACAGGTGACCGCCCCCTTCGCCGTGTTCTGGGTCTTCGCCGACTGCCACGTAAACCAAACCGTCGTAGATGACTGGAGTCGCGATGATGTGGTTTCTCGTTGCACCGTTGAGTCGGTAGATCGAGTCTTTGGGATTGCAATCAAACTTCCACAGCATTTGTGATTGGGTGCCGTTGCCTTTAGGATCAAAGCTATAAAGCCAACCGTCCCCGCCGCCGAAAATGACTTGGTCTTGGCCGCCGAGGGTTGCCGAAGCGGGTGATGACCATTGACCGTGAAGGATGTTGGCGCCCGGTGTGTTGTCGGTCCAAAGCACCTTTCCGGTCAGCTTGTTCATGCAAATGAAGCTAGGGGCTTTTTCTTCAGGGACGTTCAAGTGACCATCATCCACACCGTTAGCAGTATTGACGAACAATAAGTCGCCAACAGCGGTTACTGAGCAACTGCACATGTTGTGTTGAGACACATTGAGCTCGGACATCATGTCGAGTCTCCAAACGACGTCGGCTTCGTCTTTGTTTTCGTTTGGTTCTTTGTTGAATGGGCCGTCGTTTTCGTTGTCGTTGAAGCCTTCGGTATCCAGGCAAACAACTTCACCGCGGCTCGTCACGTACCAGAGTCGATCCCCCTCGACCATGGGTGCACAGCAAATGCCTTGGTTCGGCCAATCGTGAACGCGACCGGTTGGAAGTTTTTCGCTACTATGTTGCCAAAGCAATTTACCGTCCTTTTCATTGACGCACAGAAGAACGCCGAGGTCGACGGTGTTCGGATAGCGCTTGACATAGCCGTTGCCGTTGTTAGTGCCGACGTAAACTTTGCCGTTGGCGATGACTGGATTGCCGTAGGTTTCCGACCCAAGCGGCACCGACCAGCGGATATTCAGGCCGGTCTTGACGTTGAATTCCGTTGGCATGGCCCCTGTTTCAGGAACATTATTCCGTTCTGGTGACCCTCCCCATTGAGGCCAATCCTTAGCTCCAACCTTCATTTTCGCAATGCCAGCCTTTGCAATGGCAGTTGGGTCGTAGTCATCGGCGAATGCCGTTTGCGTTCCGATACCGCATAAAGTAAGAGTTGGGAGAAGCAAGAATCGCTTTACAACCGATTGCATATTTGTTGCCTTGTTCGGGGGGGGGTAATAGTTGAAATGGACCCATTTGAGGTCGGGGTTTCGGAGGTGGTGGGTCGTGTAATTATAGCCTATCGGGGGCAGACCGTGGAATAGTGTCGAATCGCAGGACTTTTTTGGCCAGTTTGGAAACGATAGGCCAATGTCCGATATCTTTGACAGGTAAGTTGTAATTTCATTGCTTGCTCGCAAACTAAGGCCAAAATACAATTGTGAGCTAATTAAGCTGCCGCCTTTTGTCTTCTTCAACCATCTCCATCTAGAATCCCCCGTTCCATGACGAATCATTTTTCTCGCCGTAATTTCATTTCCACTGCGACAGTTGGCTTGGGCGCAGCGATGGCGTTGCCGAATGCTTGCCTATTTGCGCAAGGTGACAAGCCAAAGCCATTCAAGATTTCGCTGGCACAATGGTCACTTCACAAATCGCTTCAAAAAAAGACACTCGACAATTTGGACTTTGCCAAAGTCGCGAAGGAGAAATTCGGAATCCTTGCGGTTGAGTATGTGAACCAGTTCTTCAAGGATAAGGCCAAAGACGAGACCTATCTGGCTGAAATGAAGAAGAGAACTAGCGATCTCGGTGTTACCAATGTTCTCATTATGGTGGATGGTGAGGGTGCTCTTGGCGATATCGACGAGCAACAGCGAACCAAGGCTGTTGAGAATCATTACAAATGGGTTGACGCTGCCAAATACCTCGGATGCCATTCGATTCGAGTCAACGCCGAGACAAAAGCGGAGTACGAAGAGGGCAAGAAACTCGCGGCGGACGGACTTCGTCGGCTGTCGGAATACGCCAAGCCATTGGATATGAATGTTATCGTAGAGAACCACGGAGGATGGAGTTCCAATGGCAAATGGCTATCCGAAACCATTCGAATGACGGGCTTAGCCAATTGCGGAACGCTCCCCGACTTCGGCAATTTCTATGATTACGATCGCTATCAAGGGGTTACCGAAATGATGCCTCTAGCCAAAGCGGTTAGTGCAAAGAGCTACGACTTTGACGCTGACGGCAACGATACGAAGATCGATTTCATGAAAATGATGAAGATCGTGATGGATGCAAATTATCACGGTTGGGTTGGAATCGAGTACGAGGGGTCCAAGCTGAGCGAAGAGGATGGGATCATAGCGACCAAGAAACTACTCGAAAAGTGTATGGCGGCTTTAGGCTAAGGCCAAATGGCATTCGCTTTAAGCCGCAACGCGCTAGCGTGCGGGCTGGAAGGCTAGTAATCACTTGCAATTCCGCCCTCATGCTAGCGCATTGAGGCTAGCACGCCCGCCCTCATGCTAGCGCATTGAGGCTAGCACGCCCGCCCTCATGCTAGCGCATTGAGG
>JAYTVM010000392.1:0-15144 GCA_043743995.1 Pirellula sp.
CCGGGCCAAGCGCCTGCTCGCAGCCAAGGAAAAGCGGAACGCGACCGCCTAGCCGATTTGCGACCAAAATTCCTACTGGTTGACGTGGGCGCTTACGATGTACTTGGTTTTTTCTGTTAACGGGTCGATCCCCCTTTGAAGCAGAGAGTCCGCTGGCCATTTTGAATGCTCACCAGAACAAACCTCTGCCGTTAGTGAATTCATTGCGACTGGGTGTCCCGGAAGCAACCGAGCGAATCCTCGCCAAAATGATGGCAAAGCGACCAGAAGAACGCTTTCAAACGCCATCGGAGTTGATCCAAGCGTTGACTTCAGCCAATGAGCCCTCGCCCGTTGCAAATGCTCCCGTTGCAAATGCTCCCGTCACGAAAAAAGACCACAATGAACCGCGAAATCTAGCGTTTGATGTGTTGGCTCCCAAACCCCGCAAAAAGAAAGTCGAAGGCAAATTCGCTCCCGTCATTCAGGTTGCGATGTTTGCAATTCCTTCGGCAATTCTAATTGGAGTCCTAATATTCCGCCCCCAATGGATTACGAACCTTGGGCAATGGGTGAAACAAACAGGCGAACCTAAAATAGAATCGATTGAGCCTGGGTTCGCGAGGATCGTACTGGTGAACGTACCGCCCGATGTGCAAATTCTCATTGACGATTACCCTGCCAATTTTGAACGCAAGCGAGCCGATGCCAAGCCAAGTATCTTGGCAAAACCCGGCACGTATCAATTGACTGCTCGCCGCCAAAACGAAGAGTTTTTTAGAAGGTCGGTTGCGTTGGTGGAAAGCCAATCGCTTGAACTCGACCTATCCAACGCCAAACCATCACCCAAGTCAAATGAACGGCCAGTCGAGAAAAACAACAACAACGTAGCCCAGAGAGCCGGCACGCCAGAACCCACATCGAACACGCTACAAGAACTTCCGGACGAATCCGAAGACGTTGTTACTCGACCTAACAACACAATGCGTGCACCACTAGATATTTATAGTTCCAATAGGTCATTCGGATCATCCGACAAGCCGTTGTTGAGCGCTGAAGTAGTGATTGGGAAACGATTCGCTGTCCAACAGAGACTTGTAGGGCACAATAGTCCGGTGTTTCGAGTCGCTTTTTTAAGTGACGGTCGGCTTATCAGCGGTGAGCGAATTGGCAAAACGAATAATTTAGCAATCCAAGCCAAGCCACAATCAACGCCGGTCTTGAGTCACATTCTTCTGTGGAACAAAGACTGGAATTCTCAGAACTTGCCCAACGAAGGTACTTTGGAAGACTTCGTGGCAGCTCCCAATGGAACTTGCATTTGCCATATAGGTCGAGTCTTCGGAGTGGACCTCACCGTTCAGCTATACGTGGACGGTCGAAGCGTTTGGCAATCCAATGGCAATGCGGACGGATGGGGAAATTCGGAATTGCCGCATCTGGGTTTTTCCATGGATGGGGATGAATTCATGATGGTAACGCGAAAAGGAGGCTTTGCACGGCTGAATCTAAAGACTGGCAAAAAACTGACTACTGTCCCCTCTCTTGTCAATATCGACAAATCGTCGGTCGAGTGCATGTCCGTTTCGCAAAAATTGGAGTTCGCCTTGTTTGGCCTCAGGAACGGAGAGTTTTTGGCGATACGAACGAAGGATGGAAAACCAGTGCCGGCTGAAAAAGTGGTCCCGGGAGACCCACCGAAGGCTCCCGCCTCGCCAGCCATGGCGATACAGTTCAATCAAAAAGAAAAAAGAATTGCGATCGTCCATTCCAATGGAACGATTGGCTACTTTGATTTTCCCTCCCTGGAACGTTTGGAGGATCTCCAGCAGACCCTCAATGGTTCGGTAAGTGTATTGGGAAGATCGACCAACGGACGATTCTTAGCAGCGATTGGCGATGGCATGTGGGTTTCGGTCTATGACCTCGAAACCGGCGAGGTCTTTGCGTCGTGGGAATTGCCCAAACCCGACATGCCGACCTCGATCAGCATCGACAATCTCGGAAAACGGATTGCGATCGGTTTCGACTCGGGCAGCGTGCTCCTTTTTCAATCAGCAAAAGAATAACGCAGTGAACGACTTTTCCGAAGTTGACGTGCCGGTCGAACCCTATCGACCAAAGCATAGACCGCCGATGGCCAGACTCACACTTTTCGACGACGGCTCAGTGGAAGGTGAAATGTTTCGTATCAAAAACGATGTAACCTACGTTGGTCGGCAGCAATGCGATATCAATATCCACCACGATGAAATGATCTCCGAGCGTCACCTCGCGATCGATCGCGAGCTTAAGAACGGAATAGCACGATGGATCATCAAGGATCTCAAGAGCGCAACAGGCCTATGGGTTCGCGTTCGCAAGATCGAGCTAAAAGATGGTGCTGAGTTCTTAGTCGGAGGCCAGCGGATTCGATTTCAAGAAAGCATGCCAATCGATGCAAGTACGCGGGAGGCAATGCTAGATCGAATTGAGAATGGAAGTTATTCAGGTACAGCCTCAATCGCAGGCCATGCGTATTCGACACTCTGCCGAGAAGACTACCTTCCGGTTCGTTCCGTGCCCACGAACCCGCTTGTCGACACGAGTAAGCCTACGGCACACGGAAGTAGTTTGACATTGATCGACGGGGAGTACTGGATCGGCCGCGGGACGGAATGCGCGATGCGGATACCCGATGATGTTTTTTTAGCCTTCAAGCATGCTTGCATAGCCAGATCCAACGACCGGAGATGGATCGCTAGAACCGAGGGTGCACCCAATGGAATGTGGGTCCGAATGGATCAAATCATTGTTAATCGTTCATGCACTTTTCAGATCGGCGAGCAGCGTTGCCGATTTGCGTGCGCATGGACTCGCGACGAAATATAGCTATCAATCAAAAAAGCTGGCCTATGCTTGATGTCCAGTTCTATTGTAAAACAGAGTGTCGGCCTCGATGATCAACCTCTCAGCAATGGCTTAGCTCCCCCGTTATTTATCAAATAACCAGGAAATATTCACAGGATGACTGAAAATGCAAATCATGCCAAGCGGAGGCGCATGGACGAATCCCGCTGCCTTCAATCAACAAGCGCTGAGTGATTCGAAGCAGAGCGGTGCAATTAAGACTGCCGTTTCCGCTACCGAGCCGGTAAACCCGCTTGAGCAGACCGGCAAAGCTTCGGACCGAGACGCCGACGAGCGTTACGATAGGCCTCAACAGTCAGCCAAACCCTCCAGTTCGGCAGAAAACAAAGCGGTCATGGAAACGGAGTCCATGCTCTCCCTGCCAGCCAATGATGACCTAGGCGAGGCCTCTCTTGACTTGCTCGGTTGAAGCCATCGGCGGTACTCGAATGTCGTAGCGAAACGATTGTCGTAGCGAAACTCGCCAAGAGTTTCGACTGCCCACAGTTCTGAAAGTCTTGGCGACTTTCGCTACGGTCAAAATCGGACCCCTATTTCACGAACGGTCCTAAGTCAAAGCCGGGTGGGTAGCTTCATATTCTGTAATCTTGTCTGCGTTCTCCAACGTCAGGCTAATATCATCTAAGCCATGGAGTAAGCAATGTCGGCGAAACGGTTCCACCACAAAGGAAGCGACGAATCCTTGTCCATCGGTCACCAAACACTGCTCTAGATCGACGGTAAGTGTGTATTGGGCTTGCGCAGCATGACGTTGGAAGAGCTCCTCGATTTGCTGTTCCGTAAGGTGGATGGGAAGGGTGCCGTTTTTGAAGCAGTTGTTGTAAAAAATATCAGCAAACGAGGGAGCAATGATCGAACGCAATCCGTAATCGGCGATCGCCCAGACAGCATGTTCCCGCGACGATCCGCTGCCGAAGTTGCGACGGGCGATCATAATCGACGCACCGCGATTTCGCGCCAGATTCAACTCAAAAACTGGGTTGGGTGTTCCGTCTTCGTTAAATCGCCAATCGAAGAATAGGTACTGACCAAAACCACTTCGTTCAATTCGCTTAAGAAATTGCTTAGGAATAATTTGATCGGTATCGACATTGGCGCGGTCCATCGCAGCCACGATTCCGGTTACTTTGGTGAAAGGTTGCATAAATCGGTTTTGCCGTGGTAGGAGAAGTTCGTATTGAGTTGGGATCGAGAGAACGACGGTTAAGCTCGATAGTCCCATTGTCGAATGTCGACAAAGTGTCCAGAAACAGCGGCTGCAGCGGCCATGGCTGGCGATACAAGATGCGTGCGGCCACCTTTGCCCTGGCGCCCTTCGAAATTGCGATTGGACGTGGAAGCACAACGTTCGCCTGGTTCTAACCGATCGGGGTTCATGGCCAAGCACATGCTACAACCCGCCTCGCGCCAATCGAAACCAGCTTCCTTGAAGACTTTATCCAGCCCTTCCGATTCGGCTTGCCGTTTGACTTGTCCGCTACCGGGTACGATCATCGCGTATACCTTGTCGCAGACCTTGTAACCTTTAACAACGTTGGCGGCAGCTCTCAGATCTTCGATGCGGGCATTTGTGCAAGAGCCGATAAAGACCCGATCGATGGAAACACTGGTTAGCGGAACACCTGCCTTAAGACCCATGTACTCCAGGGAACCCGCGGCGGACTTGCGTTCGGTTTCGTCGCTGAAGTCGTTCGGGTTTGGAACAGGCGAGTTGATCGACGTAACTTGCCCGGGGTTGGTTCCCCACGTGACCTGCGGTTCGATATCTTGGCCGCGGTAGACACTAACTCGATCGTAGATCGCATTGGGGTCGGACGGCAGATTTCGCCATAGAGCTTCCGCTTTTGCAAAATCCTTCGGTGCGAAGGGCCGTCCTTTTAGATAGTCGAATGTAATTTGATCCGGAGCGATCATGCCGGCACGAGCCCCTGCTTCAATGGACATATTGCAAACGGTCATCCGTTCCTCCATGCTCAAGCGACGGATAACGTCTCCGGTGTACTCGAGGACGTAGCCCGTACCGCCCGACGTGGTAAGCTTGCCAATGAGGTAAAGAATCAAATCTTTCGCCGTGACGCCGGGTGCCAACTGACCATCGACGCGAAGTTCGTAGGTCTTAGGCAAGTACTGCAAGAGAGTTTGAGTCGCCAGCACATGCTCAACCTCGCTCGTTCCAATGCCGAAAGCCAACGCCCCAAAAGCACCGTGGGTTGCCGTGTGCGAATCGCCGCACACGATGGTCATGCCAGGTTGGGTGTAACCGAGCTCCGGACCGATAATATGAACAATTCCTTGATGAATGTCATTTAGATCGTAAAGTCGTACTCCTGCCTCTTTGCAGTTTTCTCGAAGTTTGTCCACTTGCTGGCGAGCGATCGGATCGGCGATGGGGAGCATCCGGTCACTGGTTGGGACGTTATGGTCGGGAGTCGCGATGGTGAGTTCGGGTCGGCGAACCGTTCGACCGGCCAGACGAAGACCCTCGAAGGCTTGTGCGCTGGTAACCTCGTGGACCAAATGCAGGTCGACGTACAGCATCGTTTGCTTGCCGGATTCGCTAAGTACGGTGTGATTATCCCAGATTTTTTGGAACATCGTGCGAGGCGTTTGGGTGGCCGAGGACATAAAATTGGTTTGAAATGGGTGTTGGGAAGTGGGAAGATTCAGATAGTATGTGGTGGAACCGGCGGGGCGGGGGTGTTAAGGTTAAGTCCCCCCGGCTATCCTTTGATTCATGACCGTTATTTTTCCTTAATTGCCCATTTCAGGATAGGCGAAACGATGTCCAATCACGATTCTTTGCACGACCGCGGGAATGCTCTCGAAAACCAGTTTTTTGCAGATCTCGACGCTAAACTATTAGCAGAACTGAAAACTCGCCAAGAGCACGAACATGCAGTCGCTGAGTTTTCGCGTCTCAGCGGAATCCAGGACACTAAAATTCTTGATGCGGTTCACAAGCTTGGGGTGACCCCCCAAACGTTTTCCGCCTTGCGCGTATTTCCTTTGGTAGCAGTGGCTTGGGGCGACGGAACACTCGAAGAAGCCGAACGAGCGACGATCAACATGCTGGCTTCCACCCACATTCCAATGCATAGCCCGGCCAGCCAAATGCTTGATAAATGGCTTCAGTCTAAGCCTACTTCCGAAATGTTCGATGCCTGGGAATCGTATGCAAGAGCCTTAGTGGCAGCTTTGCCTGCCCACGATGCAATGGAACTCAAGAAAACCCTCGTCAAAGAAATTCAAACGGTTGCGACCTCTAGCGGCGGATTGCTCGGCTGGGCTGCCGTCTCTCAAGGGGAACACAAAGTCATGCAACGCATCGAAGCGGCTTTGACGATCGCGTAGCAGCTGCATGGCTGGCATTTATTATAGTTGTGGACGAGCGAGGCCCTTCGCTCGTTGGGCTTCTGCTAGACCTGAGCGAGGGCCTCGCTCAGCTACAAACAGCAAACCATTCAATTTCCACCTCTCAACTTTTTACTCACGGAGTCTTCGATGAAATACGGCATGAATCTGCTGCTTTGGTCCGGTGAACTAAACGATGGTTTGCTGCCAACCCTCGAAAAACTCAAGGAGATGGGCTTCGACGGGGTCGAGATCCCCATCTTTAATCTTGGTCTCGACTACGCAGCCTGGGGGAAAAGGCTCGACGCGATGGGATTTGAGCGAACAGGGGTGACGGTTCGCACTCCCGAGGACAATCCGATCAGCCCAGACGCCTCCATTCGCAAGAAAGGGGTAGAGGCGAACAAACAGATGTTGGATTGCGCTGCGGCTGCCGGAGTACAAACAGTCGTGGGCCCATACCATTCCGCACTGGGATATTTCACCGGTGCCGGTCGAACCGACGACGAATGGAAGTGGGGAATTGAAAGCATGCGAGCGACCGCTGAATACGCTGGAAAAGTCGGTGTGATGCTCGGGGTGGAACCACTCAATCGATTTGAAGTCTATTTCCTTAACGCACAAGCCGACGCGGCCGAATTTTGTCGGCAAGTCGATCACCCAATGTGCCGCATGATGTACGACACCTTCCATAGCAATATCGAAGAAAAGAACGTGGCCAAGGCCATCCACGAAATCAAGGATATGCTGTGTCATGTCCACATCAGCGAAAACGACCGCAGCACGCCTGGCCAAGGGAACATCCGCTGGAAAGAGAACTTCGACGCACTTCGATCGATCGGCTACGATGGCTGGCTGGTGATCGAAGCGTTTGGATTAGCCCTGCCTGAATTGGCAGCCGCAACCAAAATCTGGCGACGCATGTTCGAAACAGAATTGAAACTGGCCGAACAAGGACTCAAGTTCATGAAAGATCAAGTCGCCTTGCGAATGTAAAAGCGTCGAGCGCTCGTCCGATCGGAGCTTGCCTCCGACGGACGACGTTTTGGTATCCTAAGGCGATCGGCAGCCAAAAGACTATCAGGCCAGGCCACCGTGTGGCACGCCCAAAGCGATTAGCAATGGGCGTGGGAAGTGTGGCAAACGACTCTAGCGATTCACCACGCCCTTCGTACCTCAGAGCGTGCCACCCAGTTTATAGGTAGATTTCAAACGGCCCCTCGCCTAAAATGCGATTCAGTGCGCCGGGTGCCGTCCAGCTTTATAGGACGCCAAAACAAGGTTGAGGGGAGCCAAGCTCCCGCTCAACCTGAGAAATCATTGACCTTAGTTCAGGACCAAATTACCAGACGTATTTTTGCGCTGTCTTGGTCCCCGACTACTGCTCGATGAACCGCTCCGTGGACGGCTAGTTCCCCGCGAATTGCCGCCGCGACCTGAGGATTGCGATCGACCGCTACCTGAGGATCGACCTCCTCCACTGGATACGCGTTGGCTTTGTTGTGACGCCGAAAGCGTTAGCTCGCTCATGGATTCGTTCACTTCGATCGATGTGTTCAACAAGCGTTCGACATCCTGTAGACTGCCACGTTCGTCAGGTGCGCAGAATGAAACTGCGGTTCCGGCTGCCCCTGCTCGAGCCGTTCGGCCGATGCGATGCACATAGATCTCTGGCACCTCAGGCATTTGGTAATTGATCACGTGCGAAACACCGTGGACATCGATTCCGCGGGCGGCGATATCGGTCGCAACGAGAATCGGCGGACGTTCGGATTTGAATGCATCCAGGTTTCGCGTTCTTGCGTTTTGGCTCTTGTTCCCGTGGATAGCAACTGCATCAATTCCACTGTTCAGCAGAATTTTGACTAGCTGATCCGCGCCATGCTTGGTACGAGTGAAAACAAGCGAACGAGTGACCGCGTTCGTTTTGATGTAACTCACCAACAACTTAGGTTTGTTCTGTGCAGAGACATGAAACACAGACTGCTCCACAGCGGTGGCTGCGCTTGAGACTTTGGCGACTTCTACGTGCTTTGGCTCAAATAACCACTGCTTGGCTAGCTGCCGAATTTCATCGGGCATGGTCGCTGAAAACATCAGCGTTTGACGATCCAGAGGCACTTTGGCAACAATGCGTTTTAGGTCTCGCAAGAATCCCATATCGAACATTTGGTCCGCTTCGTCGATCACCAGCACTTCGACATTGGAAATGTCAGCGATGCGTTGATTCATCAAGTCAAGCAATCGACCGGGGGTCGCTACCAAAATGTCAACGCCTCGTTGTAGAGCTCGCGTTTGTGGCATTTGGCTCACGCCACCATGCACAACCGCCACTCGCAAATTGAGGTATTTGCCATAGGTCGTAAAGCTCTTTTCGATCTGAGCAGCCAGCTCTCGGGTCGGCGCCAATACTAGACACCGAACGGCACGAGGGCCTCGTCGATCAGGACCTGCGCTTGGGCCGGCCAGGTCTTTGACAACATCCTGGCTTCCGGGACCGGTGCTCGCCAACCTTTGCAGAGTTGGAAGAGCAAAGGCTGCGGTTTTTCCTGTGCCAGTTTGAGCACAACCCATGATGTCATACCCGCTAAGCAACAGCGGGATCGCTTGCAACTGAATCGGGGTAGCGACTTCGTAACTTGCGGCCGAAAGGGCACGCATGAGAGGCTGAATCAGCCCCAATCCTTCAAAATTATTCAAAACAATTCTCTCAATTAGGCCCGATGAAAATGGGCCGGAATAGCCTGCATCGGAAGCGGTCAACATTAGACGCTCTAATACCGTGGCGCAGGCTTGTCTCTTTGGACGTGGTTAAGGAGTGAGATCGCACCGTCCTTGCGAAAACCTCATGACATGGTCGCACGCGACCTGGGCACAGATGGTTTGTTTTGTCAAACACGCCCAAGAACTCAGTCGACTACCAAGGCCGACGCCTGAATATCCAGTGGTAAGGCATCGATTCACCTGTTAAACGAACGCCTATTGCTCCCACATCATACCACCTAAACGGGTTGGAGTCAAATGCCACATTCCGTCGCGGATGCTGCCAGCATCCGAGCCGACCCTTGCACAAAATGTCGGAACGACGTTGATGCTACTCCTTACATCCATTACATCCATGTGGTGCCTGTTTTCGACAGGAAGATTTAGAGACAGGAATATTTAACCCCGAATCTTCCTGTCATCAATTTTCCTGTCGGAAATTCTGCCCGTGGTTTAAGGTGCTCCTAGATTGTTTGGCAACAGAATCGACAATCCTAACATTATCACGTTCATGGCATTGAACAGGAAATGCACCAAGATCACAGCAAGGATGCTCTGCCGCATTTGATAAAGCCGACCTAACACCACTCCAAAAACGATTAAGGCAACCCAACTCACACCATAGCTAAAGTGAGCAAGCCCAAACAGAGCTCCACTGAGCAATGCTGGCCACCATGGAGGTCGATATTCCAATGCAGACGCACCAGACGAAGTTTTTGCCAACAATTCCGTTCCTGAGGACAATGGTGCGTTGTAGGGATTGGAGGTGTCTTGGGAGGCCGCCACACCTAAAAAAGAATTCCCTTCGGATTCATGGTGCTCCATCTGGCCATCGGAAGACGAACCAAAAAGGAACGCAATCAACTTGTTTCGACCAAAATGGATCGATTCAAACCAGCCGATCAGCAACACACGGAATCCAAATTCTTCTGAAATGGGAGCAACGATCGCCGCTTGCCAAAATGCGATTCCGAGCAACCAAGGGTACTGTTTGATCATCTCTTGCACGGGATGCTCGTAGGGTATCTTAGTTAATCCTTGCAACACTCCATTCAGAACGAGGATGACCGGCGTCATCATGAGGAAGCACTGAAAGCCCGCAAGAATATCGCCAGAAACATGATCGGTGCGCCAGCCGAGTTTCTTGAATGTGCAGCTAGTCCTGCCGCGAATGAACACGGTCATCAGGATCACGCATAAAAGCTGTGCCGAAACAGCAACGCCACTGTAGATGAATTGGTTTTGCGTCATGCCCGCAGGCTTCGCCGTGACAGGCCCGTTTGCATTGCCCGATTCTGGGCTGCCCTTATCTGGGTTGCTGGCCAACTCGGAGTAACCGATCTCATCGTCTTTCTGCTGTCTCTCTGGAGCTACGCTATCAATTGCCGTGACGGACTCAAGCTTGGGTCCCTTTAGGTTTGGGCCAACCGGTAATCCAGAAGCCCGCCAAACAACTGCCGCAAAGAAAAAAAGTGAGAACAGCACCAAGAAAGTCACCAAAATGTCAACAAGCCCGACGGTGGCTTGAGGCCCAGTAGGCAATCGAACGGGTTTTACGCCATTGCGATAGCGCGCTATCCACTTGGACCATTCGACTATCGAGCCGCCGACTACTGCAAAAAGCAGCGCACACATCCCGCCGAGGGCCAACGTTTGTATTTGCGTCAGTGTCATTGTGGTTTCTTAAGTACCAGCATTACGTATTCCATTCCCGACAAAACAGTCAATAGGATGGCTAGCCAAACGAGCCCGACACTAGTCCAGTGCAGCCAATTGGGTGCAACTAAGTATTGAAGCTCAATCAAAACGGATACGATTGCACCGCATTGCGCCACCATTTTCCACTTGCCCAAGGGCTTAGCGGAGAAGTCACCACCTTGCCCTTCTACCATCCCTCGCAGACTAGTTACCAGCAATTCTCTACCCATCACCAGCGTAGCCATCCAAGGAGCGATAGCTGAACTGGGAACAGCGCACAAGGCGATCATCGCTCCAGAGATGATGATTTTGTCCACAAATGGATCGAGGATTCGCCCCAGTTTTGTGACTTGTTGAAAGCGACGAGCCCACCAACCATCGATCCAATCGGTGCTTGCAGCCACCAAAAAAAAAATCACGGCTGGGAGAAAGAACCGCCATTCGATCAGGATGCAAACAACGATTGCCAATCCAAGTCTTGCCGCCGACAGGGCATTCGGGACATTGATATTCGATGAACTTGGACGCGTTAATCCCATTATCGAATGGGCCCAACCGCTGCAGCCACAAGATCATAATGTTGCGAAGAAACAATCTCGCAATCCACGATGTTACCTGGCCGAATGGGCTTGTCCTTTTCGCCTGTAACAAAGACCGAAGCGTCCACATCAGGCGCGTCGGCGTAGGATCGCCCGAGCCAAACGTTGTTGGCCTCATCGACGGCCTTGTCGATCAACACGTCCATGCGTGTTCCAACCCGTTCGGCACACCAAGCAAAGGCGTTCTGCTGTTGGACGGCCATCAATCGGTTTCGACGTTCTTTCTTGATGCGTTCCGGCAAGTGATCTGGTAGTTTGGCTGCGGGGGTATCCGGTTCAATGGAATAGGTAAACACACCAACCCGCTCGAATCGCATTTCCGAAACGAAGGCTTCCAGTTCGTCGAACTGTTCATCGGTCTCGCCCGGGAAGCCGGTGATCATGGTCGTGCGCATAACCAAGTTTGGGATACCATCGCGAAGCTTCGTCACAAGCTCATGCGTCTTGTCGCGAGTTACGCGACGAGCCATCCGCTTGAGCATCGTGTCGTTGATGTGTTGCAATGGCATGTCGATGTAAGGGACGATTTTCTTGGCCCCGGCGATGGTTTGCACGAGTTGATCGTCGATGTACATCGGATAGAAGTACATCAACCGAATCCAGTCGACACCATCAATCGCATCTAGCTTTTCCAGTAGTTCGGAAAGTCTCGGTTTTCCATAAAGATCGATTCCGTAGAAAGTGGTGTCTTGGGCAACGAGGATGATTTCCCGAACTCCGTTATCGACTAACTTTTTTGCTTCGTCAATGATCCCTTCGATCGGTTTGCTGGCGTGCTTTCCGCGCATCTTTGGAATCGCGCAAAAAGTACAAAGCCTATCGCAGCCCTCGGAGACCTTCATGTAAGCGAAGTGCTTGGGGGTCAGTTGCAATCGGAAATCGTCGGCAAGTGCTCGGATCGGAGCAGGCCTGAAGATGGTCCTTTGTTCATCGAGTCCATCCATGAACCGATTCACGATGGTCGTAATGTCGTCACGTCCGAACACACCGACGAGGCCATCGATTTCCGGCCTAGCTTCGAGCAATTGTTCTTGTTGACGTTCGGCCAGGCAACCCGTAACGATTACGCCTCGTATTTTGCCTTGGCGTTTTAGGTCCAACATCTGATCGATGGCTTCGAAGGACTCCTTGCGTGCATTATCAATAAAACCGCAGGTGTTGATCACCACGAAGTCGCTGTTTTCCGGGTTTTGGACGAGGTTGTAGCCATCCTTGTGCAAGAGCCCGAGCATTTGCTCGCTGTCGACTAAGTTCTTGGGGCAGCCAAGACTGATAAAAGCATAAGAACCCTTTGTATTGCCTGCGTCCGTTTGAAGCCGAATGCGGCTTTCGGTAGAGGCATCTTGATTGGCTAGAATAGGAAGCGAACGCATAACTAAAAACTGGGGTTGAGGGCTTGCGGGCGAGAACTTGAGAGTCTGACTCGCCCAGATCGAATGTCTGCGGAAACTCCGTTTTCGCATCCACTCTCCGATCATAACAATCGGATCCAATGCGACTAGCTGAATTCGCGTTCCGAATATGCCGATTGTGCGTTTCCTCACGTTTTTCCTGAAAAACCGGGGGATGGCCACGATTGACAGCCCTCCGGTTGGATGACTTATTCCGGTTGTTTTTAGGTAGGCCCCGAATTATCGCTGGCTAAAGCCTGAAAGAGGGTTTGACGGGCTATTGCCCCGCCGAAGTAAGTTTGGTGCGTTGGGTCAACCCTGGAGGGAATATCCCTGGTGCACGGAGCTTTCTGTTTGGGGGAGCTCCCTCGAGTGGCAATGGATGCCACGTCTAGGATGGACGTTTTTGCAAGGAGCTTTCTGGTGAGAAAAACTTGGTTTCATGGCCTCGCGATGACTTTAGGGGTAACCTCAATCCCCAGTATCGCTTCGGCTCAATATACAGTTGGCGATTCAGGCGGACTTTCGGCAAGCTCGTTTAACGCGAGGGCACTGCCACCTCCACCGAACAACAATTCCGCAGTTCGGAACTACATGGCCCCGCAGTCTGGGCAAACAAGCCTGGCTGCCTATGCCCAAAATGGAGTTGTTGGAAGCGGTATCCCCAACGGACATGTCCATGTTCCGGGGTCGGCCATTGAAAACTCGGTGCTGAACTCGCAGTACCAATCTGCTCCGCAGTACGCTCCGCAAGTCCAGCAACCGTACGAACAAATGCAGTTGCAGGGTACACAACACGCCCAGCCAGCTTACTCGACACCCTATGCCACGCCGGCACAGACAAGCACTAGCTCTTGCCCAGCCTGCAACTCTGGCAATTGTGCAACTCACGGAGTCAACGTCGGAAGCTCTCCGATGGGATCGCCTACCCCAAGTTACAGCTATGGAGCAACCGAAAACTGCAATAGCCAACCCGCAGTGAGCTACGCTCCTTCGATCGTATCTCCCAGCCCTTGGATCTTTGGCGCCAGTGGATTGATATTCAATCGCTTGGACAATCAGAACGTGAGATTGACGACCAACACGGAGGATGGGGCAAATCCTTCACCAGCACCAAACCCCTACGTCCAGAGTTTCCTAAGCACCTCCGATGCAAGGATGCAAGCAACGGGCGGTGTGCAGTTCAATGCCGGACGCTACTTCTGCGATGGCCGTTACGCGATCATGGGGTCGTACTGGGGAGTCTTCTCCAATCCTCAATCGGCAACCATCCTGGCCTCCGATCAAATCAATGGTAACCTCCGTTCGAATCTGCCGCTAACTTTGCGTGGCCCTGGCGGTGCTTGGCAATACGGTATCGAAATGCCAACGCAGTCCGTTTACGATTGGTACGACAATGCATTCGCTCATCGAATCTTGCGAGATCAAGAATTCCATAGCGCCGAACTAAACTTCTTCTCGTTTGCCCTGGGTGGTGGCGCTCGACAAGCCTATGCATCCGCCGGTGGCTACAACGACGGACGTCGAGTCGGCTTTGGCAGCGGTGCCGTTCGCTCGCTTGGAAATGGCGGATTGGGTGGCGGCTATGCAGGCGTTGGAGCCGGCAACTGTGGAACTGGAAACTGTGGAACTGGCAACTGCGGCGATTCCTGCCAAAGTGCGCCGGTAGCTTGCAGCGGCCCCACAGGCCCCTGTGCTCCATGGTATGGTGCTCAGTGCAGCAAGCTCCGTCTCAACATGTACGGTGGCGTTCGCTGGTTCCGTTTCAAAGACTCGCTCGAGTACGCGTCCAGCGAAAACGATGCTGTCTTCAATGGTGGTGCCGATGACTTCTACTATCGCAACAACGTGACGAACGACCTCGTTGGTTTCCAACTTGGTTCGTTGGCAACTTGGTGCACCGGGACACGACTAAACCTGTTCGGAGGGACGAACTTCGGTGTGTACGGCAACAACATCAATGCCACCACATTTGCAGGTACTGCAACTCAAACGGCAACGATCCTGTCACCGAACACAGCTTTCGACGGTCGTCCATATGATTACAGCTCGAATCTCCGCGGTGTCGCGTTGATGGGTGAAGGCACATTCGGTGCAGGTCTTCGCATCAGTCGAGGTTGGACCGCAAACACTTCCTACCGACTGGTAGGAGTCAGTGGCGTTGCAACCGCAGTTGGTCAAATCCCACGTGACTTTGCTCGCGGCGATCAAATCACTCAGATCAACAACCACAACAGTCTGCTGTTGCATGGTATTTCCTTGGGGGCAAACTACAACTTCTAGTTTGCTTGCAGTGCTCCTAGACAGAAAAATCCATCGAAGCCTCTCTGGAAACCGAGAGGCTTTTTTCGTCGAAGTTGGCCTTTCAGGTTGGTCGAATCTGGCCTTCTCGGGTTGGTCGATTTGGCCTTTCAGGTTGGTCGGGGGCTTGTCCCCCTCCAACCTTGTTTTGG
>JAYTVM010000393.1:0-15137 GCA_043743995.1 Pirellula sp.
GTTTGTTCACGGCCATCCAAAAGCTCATGAGAGCCGTTAGCCCATATCAAGTCCAACGGAACAGTCTCTTCACGCCTTCTGTAATTCTCCAAATCTTGATACGAATGCTTGGTCGCCCATTGATCGAACTCAATTCCAGTCACACGTTCCGACAAGGCTGCTCGGAAATCACCCACGCGGCGACCGTCCCGTAAGTCGAGTCGCCCAACTTCACCGCCCCCTGTACTGCGTATTGTTTTTGACCCCTGAAATCCGTCTGTCTCGACAACTGAGATACTCAATGGCACGTCAGTTCCTTTGGACGTCTCGCCTCGTGCGACCGTTGGAGTCGAGTTTCCACTGCCGTTGCCGCTTGGACCGCCCAAACCGGGTCCAGAACTCGCAACATTGGCTGGCAGCACCACGTCAATCGCTACGAAAATCGGCTCCGACTCTAGAACACCATCGAACGCAACGTATGCAAATGTCACTTGACCGATGAACCCCGCGTGCGGTGTGTAGTCAAACTTTCCATCGCTGGTGAAAGCCAATTCTCCGCTCGATGGTCCACTCAAAATCCGGAACGTAAGCATGTCTCCGTCCGGATCAAAAACACTGTTAAGCAGGCCAGCCCCATGAACTCGCAACACATCGATGTAGCTCGTGGAATAATGGGCTGAAAAGCCAATCGGACTCTCTTCAATGTTTAGCACAGAAATACCGACCGTCATGACCGACCAAGTGCCGTCATCACTGGAAGCCCTTACGATAATACTATGACTAGCATTCGCCTCATAGTTTAGCCCCGAACCATCGGCGACGGTCACCACACCCGTGTTCCCGTCGATTGAAAATCGGCCTCCTGCGTTGTCATCGAGCGTATAAACCACGCGATTCAAAGTTGCGTCCGCGTCATAAGAAAACGCCTGGAACGAAACCATCGTGCCTGCCACTGCGTTCTCAGTAACCGCGTTTTCGCCAGAGGACACATCGCTGATAGAGGTAATATCGAATTCGTCGACATCGTAGACTCCGATTTGGAACGACTCTTCCGAAAAGGATCCATCCGCACTGGTCGCCCGAATTGTGATGATTTGAGTTGGCCCGTCTGTTTCCCGATCTATACGGCCTGCGACGGTTACTATGCCAGTATTCGGATCGACCGCAAATCGACCTCCGTCACTATCGGCCATGGAGTAAATGATTCTGTTGTTGGTTGCGTCAAAATCACTTGCTGAAACGCTGATTCCAACAACCGTTCCAACTGTTGAGTTCTCCGATACTGAGTTAGCTGCGGCATTGGTGTCCGCTATCCTGGAAACGTCGAATTCATCAACGTCGGTCAAGGTCACTAAAAAGACTTCGTCGTAGCTAGCACCGGCTATGTCCGTGACCCGAATCGTAATACTATGGCTGAAATCGGTTTCGTAGTTTAGTCTCGAGCTATCGGCGACGGTTAAGACGCCCGTACCGGAGTTGATAACAAATCGTCCGCCTGCGGAATCGACCAGAGAATATCTCGGCGTATCGCCGACGTCGATATCGCTGCAAGTGATGGTACCAACCCTAGTGTTGTTGGCTGCGTTTTCGTAAACCGTAAAGCCAGTAGTGGACAGATCCGTCGGACGATTGCTGATCCCGGTAACATTGAGACCGAATTCCGATGTGCTACCGTAAGAGTTGGCTCCGATCTTGCGTGTCGCCGTCGCCGTTACCCGATCTCCTACCGCTACCGTCACGCCGTTAAGTATTGTGCTGATCGCGGCGTTGCCGGATCCGTCGGTCGTGACCTCGGTCCAGCCAAGAACCACGCGCCCTTCGCCATGGTTGGTCGGATCCTGCGTGCCCGACGGATTGGAATAGAACTCGATCCGATAACTTGTGTTTGCCTGGCTGTTCAAGGTACCCGCGAGGGTAGTGTTACCTCCCACCGAATTGGCCATCGCCAACACTGGGAAATTCTGAAGGTCGTTTGCACCCGCGTCGCCGTCGCCCGTGTCGTTGGCTGTCACACCATCGTTGCCAAGGTCGATGCCTAAGTCACCGTTACCATAGATCGTGTTGCCCAGAACGATCGAACCAGAGCCTGCACCCGTTTCGATGCTTACTCCGTCCGCTCCATTGAACGCAATACGGTTAGCGGTGCCTGACGTCGTGCCACCAATGCGATGGCCGGAACCTGCGCTGATTGCAATACCGCTGCCACTGTTGCCGAAATTGAGTACGCCGGAAACATCCGTACCAATGAAGTTGCCAACGACTTGCGTGTTGCCACCTGCTCCGCTGGCTATGCTCACGCCTGCGCCACTGTTGTTGCCGATCACATTCCGATCTGCCGTTGTCGTTCCACCGATCATGTTGCCTGCGCCGGTGTTTACCAGCACGCCTGCTCCTGCATTGCCAAGGACGTTGGCCGTGCCGGAATACGTATTGTAAAGGGAATTGATTTCGTTGCTGGCAAGAACCCGATCGAAAATCTGCACCTCATCCAATTGGCCACGGTAGTTGTCAGCCCCTACCACTCCCCTGCCGATTGCAAAGACCCCTCCGCTGGGCGCGCTGAAGTTGCCCGTGTAGTTCCCAGATGATACGGCTCCACCATCGACGGCTATACTCATGTGACGCGTTGCCATATCCATACTCACGGCCCCAAAATGCCACGCCCCATCGGCCAAGCCACTCACCGAACTGAATAGTTGCTGATCAGCATAAGCACCAGTGTCCACACGAAGTTTCAAAGAACCGCTCGGATCCAGATGGACTGTCCAACCTTGTCCGTCGTCAAACGCTCGACCGATCAAGTTCTCATAACCCACCGAGCCCGATCGATTGAACCAAAAACCATATGTAAACTGATTTAAGTTAAATTCATTCGGATTCGCTGCGGTCAAGCCGGACAAACCATCAAACGTCATCCCCTGCCCTACCCTACCCGATGTTAGCGTCACGCCCACATTGGTAAATGCATGGCCGTCAACACTGTCAACGATCGCACCCCCATCGGTGCGTAGCCACGTGTGAAGGTCTGTCCGTTCAATCGTCTGATCCGCCAGGCCAGTTTCCGGCCGCAGGCCGATCATGTTGCCTGCGATCGTGTTGTTGTCGGAGTCGATCTGGATGCCATCACCCGAAAAGCGATTGATCACAAAGCCGCGAATCGTGCTACCACTGCTACCTGAACCCAGCGTGAGGCAGTCAGCACCTAAGCCTGCGCTGCGGCCATCCAATTCCAAAATAGGTGATCCCAAGTAACCGGCTTGCGTCGTAGCATCCAGTACTATGGCGTCGGTTATCGTTGGCAGGGCTGCCGTCAGGTAGATCGTGCGAATTCCCCTGCCTGCAATATCAAATCGGATCGTGTCTACCCCGGCGGTGTTGTTCGCTGCCAAGATCGCTTCACGCAAACTGATTTCTCCATCGACTCCTCGATTCGTA
Source organism: Pirellula sp. (assembly GCA_043743995.1). GTDB lineage: Bacteria > Planctomycetota > Planctomycetia > Pirellulales > Pirellulaceae > JBKCUI01. The sequence continues at coordinate 3,415 of JAYTVM010000393.1, forward strand.
TTCAACGCTTCTATCGAACTGACGTCACCATCCCACACATCCGATGATGTCGTGACGATGAGAGTATAGGCAGCATCGATAATTCGAATTGCAATTTCTTGCTGGTTTGTGTCATAACCATCTGAGACCTGCACTATTACATCGTAAACATTGTCGAATCCTAAATCTGCCGGATTCTCGAAGTCCGGTGACGCGATGAAGCGTAAAACCCCTGTCGATGAATCGATTGTGAACTTGGCCGAATCGCCGCCGCTACCGAGACTGTAGAACGGCGTGCCGCCATCGACGTCGGTCGACGTTACCGTGGTCACCGTCGTAAGGGATTCCGACATGAAGATCGATGCCGTGGCGTTGCCACCATTGCTCGAAACCACCGGCGGATTATTGCTGATAGCAAAAGGGTCGAATCCCAGTACTTTGCGATATCGCAATCCAAACTGTCCGTAGTCCTGAGCATCGACATCACCGTCGCGATCGAAGTCGAAAGCCGAATTGAATGCGGTCGAGGACGATGTCTTACGGTAGGTCAAACCAAATTTTCCGTAGTCCTGAGCATCAACATCCCGATCGCCATCCGAATCGCCAAAGAACCGATAGAACTTATCCGTCACTTGTTTACCAAAAAGAAAATTGTCACCCAGCACTCCATCTTTGTTTCCGTCAAGCAAACCTTTTGCACTGCTAACTTTGGAGCCAATTATTTGCAGATCATAGTTTCCATCTTTCAAAGATCCATTAAGGGCAAAACCGCCATGAAAGGCAAGTGTGGCTACCGTCTTGCCTGCAACGACCTGTGTGGTAAACGAGACGCCAACTAGCCCTCCGCTTACACCACGCTTTCGCACCACGAGCGCGTCACTTTGAATAGATACATCGGTATCGAAAGCGATTGTCAATCCACTAACCATCGAACGTTGAGTTTCAAGTCCATTGATTGACAGAGTCTCGACCTCGGAAACGTCTGTGACAGACAAGGTTAAGTTTTTGTCAAAACTGTTGGAAGCCGAATCTGTCACTTTGACTCGCACCGAGTAGAAAGGACTTGTCTCAAAATCGATTTGCTGGCCCGCTTTTAATTGCAATTGATTGCCCGAGATCACGAATCTCTCGTTGTCCGTATCACCAACGCCAGGCAAGAGTTCGTAACTAAATCCGTCAATGCCGTCTGGATCAATCGCACCCAATGTTCCGAAAAGCAAGTTGCCCGCAGTCGAGGAGTTCTCGCGCACCAATTGCGGTACAATCGATATTTCGGTTGGAGTCGAATTCATCCATTGTTGGAGCGTCACTCCACCAATAGCCCAATCAGCGTTTGCACCCCAAGTCCACGACATCGAAAGCGAGCTTGCGCCCTCTACGGTGCTACCTCCACCGTTTGATTCCGTTCCGGCAAAGAGGTCCCACTGCTCAGATTGACTACCACTAGGCACAAGCTCTTGGTTAGATTGCTTCACGGAAACAACACCGAAAACCATGTCCCCGGTGTTGGAAGGGGCCGCGACTGAACCGACGGTTGCAATTCCCGACGCGGAGACAAAGTTGCCAAATGGAGCAGAAGGGTTTACCCCGGTGAAAGTCATGACACCAACTTCGGCTCCCCCTACGCTATTAAGATTCACGACAACATCGTTGGTTCCGGCAGGCGGATTCAGGAGAGACCAAATTTCAACGTGTGCCCCGTTCGCAGCTTCTGAAACGCCCACAAAATTAAGCGCAACCCCGCTGTAAGTCACCGAAGCAACAGTTCCTGTTTCACTGGTCGAGATACCAACCAACATTGCAAGATTGCTGTTCGAGCTCGTTGTATGGGAAATAGTTACGCTCGTGTCCGTTGTCGTGCCCGTAGAGACAGCGTCCACCGAGACGGCCATTAGTCCCTGCCAATGCTGTTGCAGGGCGTCGCTGAATACGACATCGGTTTCAACACTTCCTTGACGATATTCCATACTCCAATCGCCACCGAAAACAGTGCTGCCGGAGTTGTTTAAGTTGGCTGCGACATCAGCACTAGTCAATCTAGCGAGCAGATCAACAATCTGTCGCCCTTCGGAGGTGGAGGCGAGCTCGCAACCGTAGAGCAAGAAGTCACCATCGAATGCGAGAGCGGTCCCCCAATTCGAAATCTCTGGGGCAAAGGCCGTCAAAGTGTCCTTGGTAAGCCACGTATTTCCAAGTTTCAAAGCGCCGGGCATGCCGTGCGTAACGAGATGCACGGCATCAAGGTCGTGGTATCCAGCCAGTACATGGCTAATCTGGACGATGCCGTCCTGAGCCGGTGCAAGCAAGACGACGTCAATTTGACGTAAACTGTCCTGCTTGGCCGATAGATCGTCCACCAGACGTTCGTAACCAGAGATTTGTGTATCCACGAAAGCGAGTTCGCGCCGGACATCTTTTCCAAAATCGGTTGCATGAAATACTTCGCCACCTCCGCTGCCGTTCGGGCCAACGGGAACATCTACCAGCACAAGCAGATTGGGATTGGAAGTCAAATCGTCTGTTTCGAATATGTCTCGAGGTTCTGTTGTCAGCATGCCCGTTTGCAATGGGCTAACCAACGGAAACTCAATCGAATCAAAGCGGTGGGTGTCACAAGTATCCCCGACTGCCTGTTGTTCAACATCGGCGGCGTTGTCGTGGTAGTTGGCTAGCGTGTAATTGGAATACAAGCCTTCGTATCCACTGTGCAAATGAATGCTAAGGGCACTGAGTTTTTCGATCTCGTCCACGTGCGATTCGAGGGACCAACAGGGCGCAGAGAATAGATCTTTCTGTTTTGATATGGAACCGGCTATCTCAGCATGCTTGGCCATCGCGGCTGTAATGACTTCCATTAGCGTATCGTCTCGTTCCCTCGTAGAGATGTCGCAACCGTAAATGAGAGGGCTGCCGTTGCCATCGAATTTCATGCCCCAATGCTGTAAATCTACGTTGGCATTTTGTCCGTTGCCATAGAAGAGCCATTCGGTGCCCAGACGGTCCGTCCCGTCGGTGCCGTGCAGGACGACACGTGTGTCTTCCGGGTCTACGAGACCGGCTAGTAGTTGTTCGATTTGATTGAACTTGGTTTCGACAGGGGTTTCGATTAGCGTATCGACATCGTCCATACCGTCACAAGTTTCATTGACATCGTCCACATCTGCCGAGTCCGCATCGAAGCTATTGGAGGAGTCTACCGAATGTTCCACGTCCAAGCCTCGAGCTACTTTGATTGCATCCGTGATCTTGAGGAGTGATTCGGAGGTGGAACTCGATGCCAGCTCTAGTAAGAACGAATCCCAATATTCTTGCGTGAGATGTGGAGGGCATTCGAATTCACTCAGAGGTTCTGCGACAGGCTCGCCACCCCACATCATGAATGGGCTGGCGCTGTAGAGAATTCGACTCTCCAGTTCGACGATGTCAGGTTTGTTCGGATCCTTGGGAAGTCTTAAGTCGGTGAGTGCATAGACAATACGATCAAACTTGTCCAAGGCTTGACTCAGCCAAACACAAATGGGTCGAGAGCACCTGATTACTATTTTGAAAAGCGGAAAGTCCATCTTGAAAACCTTTGGTCGCAAAATCGGGCGGCGGCGAACCATTCGGGGGTGTATTCCAAGCTGAACCGTACATGACTAATTGCACTGTAGTGAAGGTATTGAATAAGAAAACTTGCGCAAATCGACGTGACTCATCCGTGTTTGTGGTTTGCCGTGTTGTTACGGATTACCGTAGCAGTACGGATTACCGCACTGGTGACGAATGACACATTTTTACGGTTTGCCGCATCGTTGACGATTGGTATCGCGTTGATGGTTGAAACAGATCTGTGGGTAACACTTCGAATTACACTAAGCACGGATCATGCAACGACCGAAGAAAGGTCAGCGAATTGGATTATGCGTGATTGCGGTACCGCATGTACCATAGAAGGCACGCGACCGTTTTTGCATCCGTGATTTTTTTGTCCCGCAACAGGCAGTCGATCTGGGACCATGCAAGAATCTTGTTGTCAATTTGTTCGCCGGTTTCAAGGGCGGTTTCTCCGGGCATCAGTCCTTCTGCAACAAAAAAATGCATCTTTTCGTCAAGAATACCAGGGGACATTGCGAACGTATGAATGTAGATCATCTGTTCCGCTCGGTATCCCGTTTCTTCCTGTAGTTCGAGAATGGCGGTTTCATGTGGTGAAAGCTGCTTGTCCAGCGTCCCAGCGGGAAGTTCCAAATGCCACCGATCGATGGCAACCCTATACGTTCGAATCATGCATACGTGATCCGCGTCGACCAACGGCAGAACTACGACCGCGCCTGGGTGGCGGACAATATTTCGGATAAGCCGAGTCCCATCCGGGAGCAATTCTTCGACCTCCTCGATCGAGAATCGTTTGGCTTGAAAGAGTTTTCTGGGTGGACGCATCGTCGTTAACTTGCAACGCGATTGGAAGATTCCTGAGCCAACTGGTCTGCGTGCCGAAACTGCATCAAGAAAGCATCCTCAGGTGTATCTTCGTAAAATGACTTAAGGACGCCCGTTGCACGGAACCCGAGTTGTCTGAAAAAGAGCTGAGCGGGCAGGTTGGTTTCACGTACTTCTAACACGATTCGGTTTCGCCTTTGATACGCAAGTTTGGAAACCAGCTTTTCCACCATCGCCGTCCCGATGGTTTGCCTTCGGAATTCGGGGTGGACCGCGAACGACAGGATATGAATGCGCGTTTTGTGAAGTTCGTAGATCATGAATCCAGCCACTTCTTCATTGTGTTCGGCCACCATTCCTATGCAGTCCCTTTGACGCAAACAACGGATAAACTCTTCCTCGGTCCAGGGAAACTCGAAGCTCTGCCCCTCGATGGCAAGGACCGACGGCATATCGCGACGAATCATCCAGCGAATGTGGACGCAGGATTGTTCAGATTCGGTGCTGGACATTGGGAAATCTACCTTCCGAGAACGATCTCTTTACCTATTCGTTGGTTGCCGTCCTTCCTTGAACGGCGATTCCGAGACGGTACCAAACGCTGTCGTCAAAACCAAGATGGGTTTTAAAATTGCCAATTTCCGCGAAAACCGCGAAGAAGCCGCACACTAGACACTTGGTATTTGCCAAGGCACACACTGCCTAATAAGCAAGCAACTCTAGAGCAACCCCCTCCCGCGTGCCAATGCCTGCATTTTAAGCATTGCTATCTAATCACCCTTAAGTCCTTGCTGTCATTTAGCTTGCGGCGAGAGCATTGACAGCTAACGAACCATCTTCCCATTACCCTAAGGAGCAGCCCTTGCTCCGAACGGAGAGCCGATCGTTCGCGAAGGATGCAGGCGAATGATCCTTTAATTTTTCTGCAACCCGACCCCCGACGAAGTACGCAAAGAACAGGAAACTCGCTGAATGAATCTTGACAACAACAACGCTTCCAGCACTCAGTCCGTTAATCAATGGCAGATACCAACCGACGTAACCCCTTTGGAAAAGAAGTCCTCTACGCGAATTCGCGACAAGGCTGCAGATGAAGCTGGCGAAAAACTCGCCGCTGAAATGAAGGTTTTCAATTCGGTTGCCAATGAATTGAAATCAAAGCGAGACGTATCCCGTTCATCAGCGGAAAAGCGGCGGCTTGTTTTCGAGACTGCGACCGAGCTTTTCGGCGTCGCGCCAACCTGGACCGCGTTCTATCGAGAAACGATAGGAGGCGGCGGGGTGGCCCGGGCACTTTTCGCCGATTCTGATGAGGCCCGAGAGTACGAGTGCAGCGACGAACACGCGAAGGTCCTTGAAATGCTAACAGTACTTCGTTCTCGCGACCTGCCGGAAAACGACCCCCACGAACAGCAACGCATGATTACGGTAAGAATACCCAAGAGCTTGCACGATGCGATTTGCGACGAAGCGAACGAATTGGCGGTCAGCGTCAACAAACTTTGCATTTCTCGCCTTTTGCAAAAGGTCGATCCTACCATGATCCCATCCTCGTCGCAAAAACGAAGAGGTCGTCGGCCTGGTTCGGCTAGCACGAAAGCGGTTTCCTCTCAGGAGTCACCGCCCCAAGAAGAATCCGAAGTGGAATAGCCCAGATTGCAGTCCATCGCAATCAACTGTTGCCCCCCGTGGCCCCCCCCGTGGCGGACGCTGCTAGCGTCCGTACGAAACAGTACCGTACCGTAAACGTTACTGAATTCGTGAGAATTCCCTCGCGGCAAAATACGTTATGCTGTAGTGGTCTGGGAGGGGCGTGCGATCGCTTTGCGATATTGCAAAGAGGAAAGTCCGGGCTCCGTAGAGCAAGGTGGTCGATAACATCGACCGGTCGCAAGACTAGGGAAAGTGCAACAGAAAGCAAACCGCTGGGCTCGCTCAGTAAGGGTGAAACGGTGGGGTAAGAGCCCACCAGAGTTCAAGGTGACTTGAACTGCTAGGCAAACCCCACCTGGAGCAAGAACAAACAGAACGGCATGCTGCTGGCAAGCTTAGGCTTTCCAGCGCATAGATTGTGGCTCGCAATCTCGTACGTTCGGGTTGATCGCTTGATGCCATGGGCAACCGTGGTGCTAGATAAATGATCGCAGCGCGAAAGCGAACAGAACCCGGCTTATGACCCTCCCAGGCTTTTTTGCGATTAGCCGATGGAATCGTATCGCGGAATAGCTTGTTTAGTAAGGCTCGCGGTAGTTTGAAAACTACCAGCGTGACGCAAACCTCTTCGGTCTTTCAGTCCGACTCCGGACTGTGCGACCCATAGCGTAAGCAAGTGGGGTGTAGTACGCCAAAATGCATCCGTCGGGGGCAAGCCACGAACGGATAGGCTATCACCCTAGCTATTACCAATCTTCGAAATCCCCTCGAAAAACCCAATGGAAACATGCAATTCCCTTAAAAGGTGCCGCCCCTACAAATAAAAGGTGCCGCTTCTTAAAATAAAAGGTGCCGCGAGTATCGTCGATCAAAAGGAACGAAAAAGCCAACCCATGGGGTTGGCTTTTAGCGGCTTATTAGCTGTTCGTGACTATCGAGATACGTCCGGCTCAACTCCGTTTGATTCTGACTTGACCATTCGGGCGGTCTGCTCGCCGGTCAAGTTGGAAGCGACCCACGAGACGTAACCGAAGTCTGCATCGCTTAGTCTAGAAAGAGAAACCGTCGTGAACTTGCCGTTGTCCTTGAGCAGTTTTATCTTGTCCACATAGATTACAGCCAATCTCGCATTGACCTGGTGAGCACCGCTGTTGTCAACCCATTGTCGGTATTCAGCACCCTTGAACTCAGAAGCTGGCTTGAACTCTCCAACGCCGAACAGCGCGTCCAATTCATCGACCGGGCTCTTATCGCTTCGAGGCTTCGCCTGATCAGGCAACGTCGGCGATTCATCGATCGCGTCAAACTTCGGAGCAGGAGATTTGGAAGCCTCGGGAGTTTTCCCAAACAAGCTGTCAATGAACGCATCGTCTTTACCCACCGGTAACGTATTGGATTTCTCTATCGACAAGTCAACATCAATGTTGATCGGCTTGCCAAAAAGATCGTCGATCGACGGCTCGGCTGCGGGATTGTCCTTGGTTTTGAACAAATCGTCGACAGTGTCAGAGGGCTTTGACTCAACCGAATTAGCAGACTCTGGTAAAGCTGGCTTTGGGTCCCCGAACAAGTCGTCAATCGGCTCCGCGGTTACCGGTGCAGTCGGCTTTGGATCCGACCCAAACAGATCGTCAATCAGTGTCGGAGCGGCAGGTGTCTCAGGCTTTGGATCCGCGCCGAACAAGTCATCTTTTGGCGCAGCGGCCTGGCCAGCAGCTGGTTTCGGGTCCGTTCCGAAAAGGTCGTCAATGGGTGCAGGTGTGACCGGTGCAGGTGTGACCGGTGCAGGCGTGACAGGTGCCGCTGGTTTCGGATCCGATCCGAACAAATCGTCAATCGGTGAGTCATTCGGCTTGGGTTCCTCTATTTTGACCTCCGGTTGCTTGGTCTCAGGTGCAAACGGATTCGAAACGGGTGGCGTTGACTCTAGAACAGGTTTTGGTTCAGGCACTACCGGTACAAGTTCCGCAATCGGAGCTTTCTCAACAACGGGTGCTGGCGTCTCCACCATTGGCATCGGCTTTTGGACCGCAGGCGCTGGCGGATCCATTTTTGGCGTTGTCACCACTGGAGCCTCAACCACTGGCGATTGCGGTACTACAGGGGCCGGAGTGGACTCTACGACCGACGGAACTACGGACGGCATGGCGGAATCGGACGGCATGGCGTCGCAACCAAGTGTCACCGTGGGACAAGCCGGTTGACTTAAGGCGACACAGGGCGCCGTTGGCACTATGCTACAGCTCATTTCGAACGAAATGATGGGGTCACAGCAGTCAATTGCCGTTGTTTTGCAGGCGTCTCGGTGCAAAAGCCGATCCATCCAGCGTCCCGCAGAAACAGGACTGAAGGTGACGAGCGTGCACATTGTTGCAACCATCGCCAGTCGAACCCAATACGTGAACGGCTTGGACATGAACCAAACTCCTCTAGAGGAAACTTGAACGCATCAAAAAAGGGGGATTAGCCAGTGTATCCGGCAAAACAGCTTCAATCGTAATTGACCCAACCAAAACCTGCAAGGAATTTGTAGTGACTGGGCAAAGCCAAACGCTTCGGCGAAATGGAACTTCGGAAGAAGTCTGGGGGCAATCTGTTACTCATTCCCCAAATCCTCTAAATTCTTGTCAATCGAGGTTAGAAACTCCGAAATTGCCGACTTTCCGTTTTGAATCAACAACCTAGGGTCCACCGGACATGACCAATAGTTTCCTGAAACCTCAAGTCGGAAGCTGGTCCCTGGAGCGAAAGTGCCTTTTGTTCCTTGGCCTAGCCCTGCTTGCCTCGCTGCTGCTCGCCTTTTACGCGGTTCAAGTCGTTGCGTCACAGCTTGTTATGGAAACAACCCGCCAAACGGCACGAGATTATGCCAAATTGGTCGTTGGATGGAAGCATATTCCGATCGACTTCAAACCTGCGCAGACCGGTACCATGAACTCTCCGTCCGTAGAACTTACGCGTTCTCCGTCCACGGAGCATCGAACCAAGGTTCTTGAAACGCTTCGTAGTTTCATGCTTCAGTCCCGATATGAGTACGAAATCCTCCGCATCGAAGATCTATTAGAGCATGAATTCCTCAACGCCCCGTTTGCCACGGACAAGCGAGACTTGGAAAAAATCAATTGGATCCACTCTAAACTCGCAGAAAAGGACAGCATTGATGCAACCGAAGCAAAGCAAGCCGAGGAAAAAGCCGCTGCCTCAGCGCCATTATCGACTGAGCCTAACTTGCAGTCTGCAAACGCAACGGAAACCATTTCATTAACAACTCCGTTAACGGGTACGGCTTCGCACACGTTTCAGGAAGATCGTTCTTCCGATTCGTACTATTATTATCATCCAATCGAATTTGAAAAAATCTGTCTACGTGAATGCCACACTTCAAAATCCACGTCGATGGCGTCTTCCACCACACCGTCGCTCAATCCCTTTCGCGTTATGAAAATCAAAATGCCATATGGAGATACGCGAGTCTCAAGCATGTGGACGTATGCGGTTCTTAGCTCGATTGCGATTTGCACTCTCGCTCTGTCACTGTTCTTCATTCATTGGATTCTCAAACGACTGGTCATCCGTCCACTTAGCTATATGAGGCAGGTCAGCGAAGAGATCACGCTGGGGGACACAAAACTACGATTCTCAGTCGATACCGAGGATGAATTTCACGAATTGTCCGAATCCTTCAATCGCATGCTTCGGCATATGACCGAAACCCAGGAACAACTTCAAGCCGTGAATGTCGAAAAGGATTCGCGCGTCGACGAGTTGGCAAGGGTTAACCTGCAGCTTTTCGAGGCGAATCGGCTTAAAGGTGAGTTCCTTGCCAACATGAGTCATGAGCTGCGAACACCACTAAATAGCATCCTTGGGTTTAGCGAAGTCCTGCAGGGATTTGAATCGCTGACGGATAAACAGAGACGATACGCATCCAATATCCAAAGCAGTGGCCGCCTACTGCTCGACATGATCAACGACATACTGGACTTGGCCAAGGTTGAGGCCGGAAAAATGGAGGTTCGGCCGACCGAATTCTGCATACTGTCGGTAATTCACTCCCAGTGTGAGATCGTGTTGAAAATGGCGGAGGACAAAAACATCGATCTGCGGGTTGACTCAAGCCAGTCGGAGATGCGCATTCGGCAAGACCAGGGCAAGGTGCAGCAGATCCTGACGAACTTGTTGTCCAATGCAATCAAATTCACTCCAGAGGGTGGTCTGGTGACGGTGTTTTGCGAGTGGCAGAACCAGGACGAGCTGCTGCTGTCGATCGCAGATACTGGCGTCGGCGTGGCTCCAGGAGACGTTGAGATCATTTTCGAGAAATTTAGACAAGCAAAAGGAGTCACTGGCAACGATGGCCTGACTCGGGAACATTCCGGAACCGGGCTAGGACTTTCGATTGTGCGAGAGCTTTGCCGACTTTTGGGTGGCGACATCGGTTTGACGAGCCAATTGGGGTGCGGAAGTACTTTTTCGGTAATACTGCCTCGGGTTTACCGCGATGCAGCGCAACTCGCCAGTAACCACGAGAATTTGTAGCTCAAGGTGTACGAATTGGACGCGTACTTTATTTATCCGGGAAAAACGGGATAATGCCCCTCCAAACGCTTTTCGCAACTTCCCCCAACCAAAGCTTCTGCCTCGCCGATGGCAATCACCTACAAAGACAGCGGTGTCGACCTTGAATTGTATGAACAGTCGATGCAGCGGTTGCCCAGGCTCATGCACCGCACTTTCACTCCACGAGTCGTGCGAAATGACGGGGGGTTCGCTGGGCTTTATGCCCTCGATTTCACTAAGTCGCTGTTCTCGCGAAACTACCAGGACCCTATCCTTGTTTCCGGAACCGATGGTGTCGGTACAAAACTTAAGGTCGCAATCAAGGCCGGTAGGCATTCCACCGTTGGTATCGATTTGGTTGCTATGTGCGTCAATGATGTCCTATGCACGGGAGCAGAGCCACTCTTCTTCTTGGATTACGTCGCTATGTCCAAGGACAATCCGCCACTTCTCGAAGCGATTGTACAAGGCATTTCTGATGGCTGTATCGCTGCGGAATGCAGTCTGCTAGGTGGAGAAACCGCCATTATGCCAGACTTATACCAATCCGAAGACTATGATTTGGCCGGCTTTTGTGTTGGCGTTGTAGAAAAAAAGAATCTCATCACGGGACGCGATATTGCACCCGGAGACGTCATCTTGGGTATCAATTCGTCAGGTGTTCACAGCAACGGATTTAGCCTTGTTCGTAAGGCAGTCTTTGAAAAAGCGGGACTCGATATCGCCAGTTTTGTTCCAGAATTAGGCATGACCGTTGGCGACGCGCTTTTGACTCCAACTTTGATCTATAGCAAATTGACCCGCACCGTGCTGACGCACTACAAAGTCAAGAATGTGGTCCACGGCATCGGTCACATTACCGGTGGAGGATTGCTGGAGAACACCGAGCGCATCCTGCCTACAGATGTGGACCTGATATTCGAAAGAGGCTCATGGAAAATCCTTCCTGTATTTGAATGGATTGCGAAACTTGGTGAAATTGAACAACGAGAGATGGATCATGTGTTCAATATGGGAATTGGCCTAGTCCTCATCGTTAGCCCCTATTACTCAGCCCGCATTAAAACCATGGTCGAATCGCTAGGGTACGATTGTTGGAATATCGGGAC
>JAYTVM010000394.1:0-4190 GCA_043743995.1 Pirellula sp.
GGTTGCCTTGAGGTTTCTCCGGAAAGCGTGCTCTCTGTGACCCAACGTGGTTAACGGTTTCTGAGACGTTTCAAAAGGAGAGAACACAATGCAATTAAACGTGGAGAGAGAAGTCGCGGCGCTCGAGCGGATGACCGTCGGGCAGTTGCGAGAGAGATTCGGAGAGGTTTTTGGCGAGCAAACGAACGCTCGTCACAAGCAATGGCTCATCAAACGAATCGCGTGGAAGATGCAAGCGAACATCGAAGGCGATATCTCCGAGCGGGCTCGGCGACGAGCAGCGGAGCTTTCTAAGGACGTCGACATGCGAACGTCGGCTCCAAAACAACGCGTGGCGGTGGCGACACCGTCAAACGAGAAAACAACGGCAACCATTCAAATCGATGCCGATGAACGATTGCCACCCGCCGGGACCACGCTGGTCAGACCCTACAAAGGGCAATCGATTCAGGTTCGCGTGTTGTCGAATGGCTTCGAGTACGAAGGCGAGATCTACAAGACCCTCAGCGCCGTCGCCAAGAAGGCGACAGGACAACACTGCAACGGATTCCATTTCTTCAGACTCAACAAGAAAGAAGGTGGCAAATGATTAGTCCGTCCAAGAACAAACAATTGAATTGTGCGATCTACACTCGGAAGTCGACTGAAGATGGACTGGAGAAAGAATTCAATTCTCTCGATGCACAACGAGAATCCGGTGAAGCTTACATCAAGAGCCAAGCCCAAGAAGGATGGTTCTGCCTGCCTGACATGTACGACGACGGTGGTTTCACAGGCGGAAACATGGATCGCCCAGCGTTGCGTAGGCTAATTGCCGACATCGAATCCGGCAAAGTTGACTGTGTGGTCGTCTACAAGGTTGATCGCCTCAGTCGCTCCTTGGTGGACTTTGCCAGGATGCTTGAAGTTTTCGAGCGCAAAGACGTCGCGTTTGTGAGCGTCACCCAGCAGTTCAATACGACGAACTCCATGGGGCGATTGATGCTTAACGTCCTTTTATCCTTCGCCCAGTTTGAACGAGAGATCATTTCGGAACGGACCCGCGACAAAATTGCGGCAGCACGACGCAAAGGCAAATGGTCCGGTGGAATGCCTCTGCTCGGATATGACGTCGATCCGCATTCGAAGCTGATCATCAACGACGACGAAGCCACGCGGGTTCGAACGATCTATGAACTGTATTTGGAAAACCAATCAATCATGGCGACGATCAAAGAGCTCGATCGGCGTGGCTGGACCAACAAACGCTGGACGACCAGGAAAGGTCACGAGCGCGGGGGCTTTCCGTTCACGAAGGCAACGCTTTTCAAATTGCTCACGAACGTCACCTATGCCGGCAAGCTCAAGTACAAAGAGGAAGTCCACGAGGGCGAACACAACGCGATCGTGACGGCAGACGTCTGGCAGCGGGTACAGTGCCAATTGAAACGCAACGGACGCACCGGTGGCGTAGCGGTACGCAACAAATTCGGTGCCTTGCTAAAGGGCATCCTTCGTTGCGCTTCCTGCAATTGCTCGATGACGCCGAGCCATTCGACACGCAAGGGAACGACTCGATATCGCTACTACGTCTGCACCAAAGCACAGAAACGTGGTTGGGACAACTGTGCGTCGAAGTCCATCCCCGCAACCCAGATCGAGAATTTTGTAGTCGACCAGATAAAGAGAATTGGCCACGATCCGGATCTAGTGAAGGATGTGGTCATTCAAGCCCATGGTCAATCAAAAGCCCAACTGCAGCAGCTCAAAGTTGAATGCGATGCGATTGATCGGGATTTGGAAACTTGGAATGACCAGACGCACAGACTGGTTCTTCAAATGAGTACGAATGACCAGGGCTCGCCGGCGCTTGATCGACTTGCCGACCTTCAAGAACGAGTGCGTATAGGCGAGCGCCGCGAAGCTGCAATTCGCGAACAGATGGCCGTGATTGAGCGTGGACTGATTAGCCCCGACGACGTTGCGATCGCGATGGCGTCGTTCGATCCGGTGTGGCAATCGCTTATCGTTAACGAGCAGATTCGAATCGTCCAGCTACTCGTTCAACAAGTGGAATTCGACGGGGAATCCGGAAAAGTGACCATCACGTTTCATCCTGACGGAATCAAAACGTGTGCCGAAGATTACCGCAGAAGCCAAATGGAGGTCGTAGCGTGAACAAGCCAATCAGTCTTGAGTTCAACATTCGCTTCAAAAGGTGTGGACGCGGAAGCAAGAAAGAGATTCGAGAAGGTGCTGAGGAAGCAGTACCTAAAGTTCCGACCGGACGCATACCACGGATCTCCCGCTTCATGGCATTAGCCATTCACTACGAAGAATTGATTCGGGCAGGGCATGTTTCCGATTTCGCCGATCTCGCGAGACTCGGCCACGTGACGCGGGCCAGAGTGACGCAGATTATGAACTTGCGTTTGCTTGCCCCGGACATTCAAGAAGAACTGCTCTTCCTATCGACAACGACTAAGGGTAGAGACAAGACTCACCTCAAAGAACTCCAGCCTATAGTTGCAAATGCTAGTTGGAATAAACAGCGTCAATGTTGGAAAGGACTTCGTAATTGAGAGAATGCGAGTGCTGTTGATCGTGTTCGTGGTCGAATGATTGATGGGTCACTTAAGCTCCGCCAAGATACGATCCAACCGCCGGTCCGAGAGTTCAGCGAGCCGCCGAAAAGCTTCGGGCCGCTCGATCACTCGTCGTCGAATTGGCTCCGGTACTTTCTCGGCCATCAGCAACAGTTCATCTTCGTTGCCATCCAATTCGACCGCCAGCATGTGGATCAGTTTTTCTGATGGGCTGTGTCCTTCTTCAAGCTTATGATTCTCGATCTTGGATAAGTAGGTAAATCCCACATCAACGCGGCTGGCCAATTCTCGCAGAGAGAATCCTTTGGCTTTCCGCAATTCTCGCAATTTCTGGCCAAGCGTCATTCCCATATCAGTTTCTCGGTTGACTATTGTTTGGTGCTAGCTGAAATCCATTCTGATTCTGGAAGCACACTTTCAAGGCACTCAACGATTTCGACGTTCTGTGGCCACTTCCAATCAATATCATCATCTCCACATTCGACAGCGATATTCCACCGGCTAGTCGCCAAGGCGAACGATGCGCGATGAACTCCGTTTGTTATGAAGCAAACTCCGTTACGTTTAGCGATCTTAATGGGATAACGAATATCATCAAAAGCGTGTTTCCACAAAAGAATGTTTGTTCGGAATCTCTCGGAACTGTGGCGTTCCGCCTCGCTCTGTTCGTAATGGCTAGTGGAGTAGCGAACGAATTTATCATACCGCGGGCAGTCATCTTGACCGGAAAGCACTCGCCGAACCATTTCAACATGTGGCATGGTTGAAAGAGGGCAAGCAAACTCGCTTATAAGTTGCCCCTTCCAAAATCGGCAATAAATCTTGTTCACATCGATTTTTACAGGGTTCATGCATATTCCAACCGAGCATGTGGGCTTGTTTATCGACTTGGCCAGCGCTTCGCCTGGTCCCAACCTCCCGTAGGTATACTGGGCACTTGTCCGAGTTGCCGGAGAGCGGTAAATTGTTGCACTTACTAGTCAACATACCCGAGGACACCTGAGGTGGCTAGTAGCCAACGGGCCAAGAGTTTGAAATGTAACGCAACAGGGATCACGGATGCCAACTCTCAATTGGATCGGCAAAGAGGCTGTCGTCGATCATCACCGACACGTGCCGACACGGTTGCTTGAATGCGATCCGAAACTGTCGTTTGGTGATCCGAACGCAGAAAATTTGCTGGTTGAAGGTGATAATCTCGAAGCCTTGAAGGCGCTACTCCCTCGCTACCGTGGACAGGTGAAATGCATCTACATCGACCCGCCCTACAACACTGGCAACGAGAGCTGGATTTATAACGACAACGTCAACGATCCCCGAATAAAAAAGTGGCTTGGCCAAGTTGTGGGCAAAGAAGCCGAGGATCTCTGTAGGCACGATAAATGGCTATGCATGATGTATCCACGGCTTGCCATGCTTCGGGATTTTTTAACGGAAGATGGGGCAATATTCGTATCAATCGACGACAATGAAGGGCATATCTTAAAACTGATGCTGGACGAAATATTTATCAATCGCAACTAAGAACCAGCCATTTTCGCAGGGTGGCTGGAAGGCTGTTTTGGAATCACTGGCTTTTAGTGGTCCCCAGTACGGTTGCTAGTT
>JAYTVM010000395.1:0-4189 GCA_043743995.1 Pirellula sp.
ACGCGCATCATCCGCGTTCGCGAGGTTTTACTCTCGTCGAACTTTTGGTCGTCATCGCCATCATTGGTATTTTGGTTGGCTTGCTTTTGCCTGCGGTACAAGCGGCTCGCGAAGCGGCGCGACGCATGCAGTGCGGTAATAACCTCAAGCAGTCGGGGTTGGCGTTACATAACTACGAATCCGCTTTCCAGCGATTTCCGTCGCACCAGCTTGGATCTGGAAACTTGAATTTTGGTGCGCAAAGATTGGTGTATTCCGGATGGTATGCACTTCTCCCATTTTGTGAACAAACAGCGGTTTACAACCAGGTAGATACCCTCCAAACCGTTCCTTGGGGTAATAACAACGCATTGACCGATCCAGTCGTGATCGCGATGTCACCGAATCTTCCCTATCTGCGTTGCCCAAGCGATACCGGTGAGACGGATCCGGCTCAGCCGATTCGAACACGTGCATTGAACAGCTATGCCTTTTGCGTAGGTGATAACTATGCTTCGTCGCAGACTTTTCCTGGTGAGCGACTCAATGCAACCGAAGCAGCAAAAACAATCCAGATCAATAATCGGGGCATTTTCGGCCGCCAAAACTTTCCAAAGATCGCTTCCATCACCGACGGGACGAGCAATACGATCGCGTTGGCAGAACGACAACGTCCTAGCGACATAGCCGGCAAAGGGATGGTTACCGCGATTGCAGCAACCCCCGCAACCATGGTTCCCCTTGTTTGCCGAGCAACCTTCAACGGTCGAAAATATCTTGATCCAGCCGGCGTCTTCACGGGCGACACTTCCGTTGGCTATCGCGGTTTGGGGGGCAATGTCTACTTTGCGGCCATGACAACCATTTTGCCTCCTAATTCGGCATCTTGTTATATTGCAGAGGGAGGCATTTCTCCTCACTTGGCAAATGGGATTTGGACGGCAGGTAGCGAACACACCGGTGGTATCCAAATTGCAATGGCGGACGGAAGCGTGCGTTTTATTAGCGACTCAATCGATACGGGTAATCTGTCCATCATTGCTCCTTCGGTGGCGGGTGGCGTTAGTAGTCCATACGGTGTTTGGGGTGCTCTTGGGACCCGAAACGCAGGTGAAGTTTCTCAATTGCCCGATTGATACTCAGTCCGGACATCAACAAAATACAGCGGGCTGCGTGTTTCACTCAGCCCGTTTTTCTGTAAAATCTTGGAGTAGATTGTGCGACATCAAATCGGGTTAGTTGTTTTGTGTGTTTTGACCGCATGTTCGTGTGGTTGTCTTGGTTCCGGCGATGGTCCGAGGACAGTCAATGCGTCCGGAATCGTAACGCTGGATGGAGTGCCGGTTGAGAAAGCACAAGTAGTTTTCATCGACGACGCAAACACCTACCCGGCGTATAGCCCGACAGATACTGCTGGCAAATTCAGCTTAATGCTGTCGGACACACAGAAAGGTGCCGTACCTGGTCCGTATAAGGTCCAAGTCAGCAAGACTATTGTGGAAACGGCTGGCGGGTCGGAAGTAACTTTGAAGCATGGGCTACCAAAGAAGTACGGCAATTTTTTGGAGTCTGGGCTGACGTTTACGATCCCGGACAAAGGCACGTCCGATATCAAGCTTGAATTGAAATCAAAGTAAAACACACCTTCGCGGAGCGAAACGCGACATTCAACTTACTAGAAATTCGAAAAAGTCTTTCTGATTCGCGAGATCGGTACACGACGTTCCTCCTTAGTCGCGAAGTACCAGTATCCAAAATCCTCATTGAGTTTCTTCTCGGTTAATTTTTCAAGCGCCAATTGCGCAAATTGGCGATTCATCAAGTATTCGTCATCCAGCATTGCGACCATCGCCGGAATGCCCCATTTTGCATCCTGACGAGCGAATGCGGATGCAGTCGCGAGTCGCGTGGCTGGATGATCTCGCCTCAACCAACCCAACCCTACCGCAGCATCGCGTTGCGGATAATTCTCGCCAATCTGTCGTTCGTCAAACGTGCGTCCGTACCAAGATTTCAATTGGTCCAAGGTCCAGTCGATCGGCTTATCCAAATGGCATAGGTTGCAGGCATTGGGTTGATTTTTTTGAATCATGTCGACCTGCGTTGGCGAGAATATCGTATGCGTTCGGACCACGTCCTGCATGCCCTCGTTGATGTGTGGCATATGGCAATTCATGCATCGATCGCCACTGCTACTTGGAGCATGGTGCGTGTGCTGCTGGCGTGTTTCCGGTTGTTTGAAATGGCTGTGGCATTTCAAGCACGATAGGTCGTCTTGTTCGGGCGATTTGGACCACTGCTTGCCGGTTGGCTTATGCGGATCGTGGCATTGAATGCAAGTCAATTGTGAGTAACACTTTCCTTTTAAGGCATCTGTGTACTCCGTCGAATTCCAAGTGGACATTCCGCCAGCATAGGTTGGACGCGTTCCCGCGTGGCATCGTGAGCACGTGCTGTTGACGTTCTTTGCCGTCCGTCCGGCGTCGCGGTCCTTGGGATCCGTAAAGATATACAAATCAGGACCGTGTGGTAGAAACGACGGTTTCGAATCCTTGTTGTCCGTGTGAGTGCTACAGCCAAGATGACAGGCTTCGCAACTAATCCCAAGTGTTGCGGCCTTGTCTTTGGCTTCGAACGCGATGAACTGGCCTGTCATGGCTTGCAGATCCTCTGATGGAAGCGTCTCCGGTCGCGTCTTGCCATCCCAAATCGCAGGATGCGCATGCGCGACGTAGTTGCTCATGGCAAAGATCGAACGATCTGTCAATGATGCTCCAATGGTGTCGGGCATCCGCACGAACATATCGGCCAACGGAAACGTAGTGTGGCAAAAATTGCAAGCTCTCGCGTAGGTTAGCGGTAAATCGTCATCAGGGTCAAAGATGCCACGTGAACGACTCACCTCCGACTTGCCGTCGGATAGGCCCTTTTCCTTGGGCTTGGAATCGAGGGAACTTTCCCATCGAAGCGAATCGGGCAACTCGTCATGAACATGTACGATAGGAACCCAAGCCTGCCTATCGATCCAAAATCCGAAGGGTAAAACATGATCCATTCGATAGTAGGGGTGGTCTGACGGTTCGCTACCTTTCAAACCTTTGCCGATATAGTATTGGTAGAATCGAGAACCGATCGTCTGACTAATTTCGTAAAGTCGAGACAGTTCACCGCGTTCGTAGCTCATCAAGAATCGGTTCCCCTCGCGAAAAAACCTGCCGACTCCCCCTTGATATTGAATGGTTGCGTCCCCAGAAAAGTCTCCAACGACCGTGTGTTCGTCGGCCATGGCATTCATCCAGCGATGTGGGTGTCGCGACCAGTCCTCGTAGTTGGTCGGATGGCATTCTTTGCAACGATCTGGGCCGGCATAATCCTTGGGACCAATATTGCTTTTTTGCGACGTGACTTGAATTCGTTGCATGACATCCGGTTTGATCGTATCCCAAACAAGCGTCAAATTGCCTTTAGCAAAATAGCGAGTCGGGCTCGAAGATTGCATTTTCGCTTCTGACTCAGTCTCTTTAGGTGCAGTAGCAGTGCGTGTGGGCATCGAACTGGCCGATTGCGTCCAGTTTGAAAACGGAGCACCGTTGACCAAGAGCATTGCACCGAGAAGGAGTGTGACACCAACGACCATCACCATAGCCATCACACGTTTTTTAGATCGTTTGCTCGCCGTCCCTTGAGCATTCTGAGGGGCAATGCGTGATTGACTGGGTTTGCAGCGTTGTCGACGAGCCATTTCTAACTCCTTGAGGTCACTCTAAAAGCGTTTCATGGTTTCGTCAAAAAAGTGTCTTGCAGACCGGCCGCTGATGGCTTGCTGTTTGATGAGTTCGCCAACTACTGTTACAACGGACTCCCAATGGCCAGGTTGTTCCAAGTGATGAGCGGTTTTGTCCAAGAGCCGTTTTTCTAAACGCTCGATTTGTTGATCGGTATTGACTCTTGCTTGCGTCAGGCGGCGAAGTGCCCGCAGGTCTTGTTGGGCTCCTCCCCAGTTGTACTGACCGGTATATTTCGCTTCGCTGACAATCCCTCCTAGCAGGATCATCGCTTCAAACTCAAAGAAGTCCTGCTGCCTCTGACCGCGTCCTTTCCCCAATTGCACTGCCCCCAAACGAATGGAGTTCCGCACGATCGTGCACTTTTCGACGGTGCGTCCCAACGAGATCGCAACGATCGCATGCCCAGCCTCGTGATAGGCAGT
>JAYTVM010000396.1:0-15127 GCA_043743995.1 Pirellula sp.
ACTGAACACTGAACACTGAACACTGAACACTGAACCCTCAACCCTCAACCCTCAACCCTCAACCCTCAACCCTCAACCCTCAACCCTCAACCCTCAACCAATGTCCGCACTTTTATTCAAGTATCAATTGATCAATGAGGCTGGCCAACCTGCAAGTTGGCTTTCGCAAAAAGGGAGCTTTGACGGGGAGCAGATTCATCTAATCGGCGAAAGCTTTCCAGCCTCAACGGTCATACACACGGTCCTAGTGGATAAGGTTCTTGTCTTTGTCGTTCCTGGAGCGGACGGCGAACCGCGGGCTGTTTCCATGTTGGTGCATTCCGGGAACGTGAGGCAACTCAAAACTCGGTTAGACCGGGTTCGAAGCGCCGCACAGGTGACGCTTGCGGAACACGCATGGCGTTCCCAAGGTCAAGTTGGGCCGTTTCGCAAGGAGGTCTGCCCGAATTGTTCCGCGACCCTCAACCTAAGTAACTTCGAAGCAACGCCTCAGTTGTTTTGCGACTATTGCGACACGGTATACACGGTCCCGAAACAGCCGGAAACGCCGAGTAACGAATCCGAGTACAAGCTCTGTGAGCATTGTGGAATGTATTCCAGGCCGCGCAAATTCACCGAGTTCTATTTCTATTTCATTGTCGTCGCTTATGGTTTCTGGACGAAAGAATCATTGCGTTGTCCGGCATGCATGCGCGGCACCGCCTGGAAAATGCTCGCGATGAATTTTCTGTTTGTATTGGGTATTGTACCATCGGTCTATCAGTTGATACGCGCCTATGCAAGCGACAAAGTGGGCGGGGTGTTTTCCGGTTTGCACGCCGCCAATCTCAAGGCCACCAAAAGGAACTATTCCGCCGCCACCAAGATTTATCAGTCGATTCTCGAACGAGTCCCCGTCGCCGCAGGTATTCATTACAACCTTGGTCTGGCCTTGGTTCAAAACAGAGAATGGGAGCGGGCTTCGGCGGCCTTCGAACTTTCACTCGACGATTGCAGCAACTACCGATACGCCGCAGGTGGACTCATGCACTGTTATGAAACGCTCGGTCGGACCGAAGAGCTGGCTAACATGCAACGGCAATGGGGCAGCGAGGAATCGGATAATAACGCATCGACATCTCAGAGCAACGCTTAACGTATGTGGCTGAGCGAGGGCCTCGCTCGTCTAAAAGTTTTATCGACTAATTCGCATTGCGATCCATTCTTTGAAGATCATTTGCAAACGGAAAAGCCCTTCCGCTTCGGGCAGAAAATGATTGACACTCCAAGGTCCGCTGGATGAGCGATAGTCTGCCGCAATGGGCAACGCACGAACTCCGGCTCGCTCGGCAAGTTTCATGGCCCGAGGTAAATGAAATGCGCTGGTTAGGATGGCGCAGCGCTTGTCCTGCCAATACTCGGGATGTTCCTTCAGTGCTGCCATTTCTGATGAAGTATTCTGGCCGGGCAATTCCGAAATCACAGTCGCCGGAATCCCTAGGTCGATCCAAATCTGTTTGGTTTGCTGGCTTGGGTCGTCCTGCGGCTTAAATCCTCCAGACAGTACGCCTGACAACTTCATATTATCACCTGTGGTGACTAGGTTCTTTGCGATTCCTGCCAAATATAGCCTTGCCGCATAGCCCACTCGATCGCCCGATTGTCCGAATTGAGCTCGTCCATCTGGCGTCGCACTCGTCCCACCCCCAAGTACTATCACATAGTCAAACGGTTCGCCAACCGTCGGAACCGAGGACTCGATCGAGGACTCCCAAATCTCAACGAGAAACGCGTCGAAAATTGAAGAACTCAAAACCCACATGAGGCAAGCCCCGCATACCATCAACCAACCTACTCGGCGTTCGTCGCGTCTAAGCAAAGTCACCCCGATCATCAACGCGACCACGATCGCCACGAACAACGGCTGGATCATGTTGGTCAGCATTTTTTCAGCAGAGCTTTTGCCGCTCATGGCTGCGGTTGCTATGAGTGGCAAACAAACAGTCGCAAACAGGACGCAGGAAGTCGGCATTAGCCAACTGCGAGAAGATTTTCGTGAAGGAATAGACATGTGGTTGTGCGAATTTCATTTTTCTGGCAATCGAATGAAGCCTTGCCAATCAGGTGGTGCGGACCGTCCATGCTGTGCAATAAATACAGTTAAAAAATCCTTGACGCGATCTTCTGCCGGGACTTGATGTAGTAGCCGAAACGCTTCGCCCCAATTTCCATCTTGCAAGCCGTCGAGAGCTTTCTCGTAGGCCTGAATATGTGCATCTGTTAGCAAAACATCGGGTCCCTCAGGTGGAAGCAATTCGCTGACCATCAGAGGAGTGGTCATTCCAACGGGCAACACACGAGCCACCCGTCGCGTTCTTGCAATCGTAGGGGAAACCTCCGTTCGAACGCGACTGGCGGTCGCTTCGTCCATTAGGATGGGTGCTCGCAGTTGTTTCGTCATGCTCTCTAAGCGAGACGCTAGGTTCACTACCGGTCCAAAGACGGTAACCTTAACTTGATCGACGGTTCCGATGCGTCCGGCAACTGCACGTCCAGTTGCGATGCCCAGACCCGCTCGGAAACCGGACAGCGCATGCTTTTCAATGGCTGCGGCTGTTTCGAATTCGGCGCGAATGGCGAGCGCCGCTTGCGCAGCTTGTAGCACCGAACTCTGCTGTTCCAAGGGCCAGCCCCAAAATCCCATGGCAGCGTCTCCATGGAAATCGCCAACCACACCATTCCGGTCGAGAATGTGGTGGGTCATCACGCCGAGGGCATCGCTTACGCGACGCAGCAGTTCCAAAAGCTTGTCGCCCGACTCCTCACTCTGCCTTGAAAAACCCCGCAAGTCGCAAAACAGGACGGAAACGTTGGCTTCGCGCGGCGCAAGAACTTCATCGGGGTCTCGCGTGGCTAACGCCTTTTGGACCACCGGGGCAAAGAACGGGCGCAGAGAATCCTGCCGACGTTGTAGCAACCGAGTCTGTCGCAACGAACCGAGCGTGGTGGCCGTCAATTCCGCAAACTTGAGATCGTCCTGCAAGTCGATGGCAATGGCCGCAGTCGCATCGCGAGCGTTATGGGGTACGATACTTCCAAAATCTCCAGCCACGTAAATGGCCCAACCCGGGCAAGCCTCACTATTGATCGGAGTGCAGAACGCCCAATCCACATTCTCGCTTTGGGTGTAGGCCTGATTGGAATCCATGCCGCGGCTCCAAACGTGCAAGACACTCTCGCGCGTCTCGATGGCTTGATGGATCAATTGAGCGGAAGGCGAAAACTGGTGTCCGAGCAAATTCCTAGAATCCCAGTGCAGCAGGCGAATGCCAAACTCATTGATTTCACTTGAACTTCGCCCCTTGGCGACGCTTATCTTGGGCTTGACTACGGACAGCTCGCCACTGGGCTGATCTCCCACAATGGCGACAAAACTAGCTTGCTGTATCCCCTGCATCAAGACATTGACCACCCTGGCGCACAATTCTTCGTCGGTCGTGCTGCTCGAAATGATTTCAGGCACTCGACTCAAGACCTCAATCCGTCGATCTGCATCGCGATATCGGGCTTGTCGCAATTGGGAGGGTGCATAGGAATGCTCCGTCAGGGCTGGCATCTCGTCGGATTGCGACACCATTCGGACGCGTTGGTCGACCAAACTAAAGGTGGTTTGGCCAATCACAAAATGATCGCCAATCCCGATGTCGAAATCATCCTGACGCAGTCCCTTGTGAAAGATGGGATTGCGAGCATCAATCAATCTAGACACTTCCAGTCGCGAGCCATTCCACTTGAGGCGAACGTGACTTCGAGAGATGCGGTCATCCCATGGTACTGCCCAACCGGCTGCCGTTCGACCAATGATGACCGGTTGTTGCAATGCAGGGTCCTTCGGCAAGGGGCGACGCCAGCGGTCGGATGGGTTTGGCCCTTGAGCGATCAAATCCGGCATTTGGCTAAATTCGTAGACGATGGATACGGGGTGAAACTCGTACTAATTTAGCCAAAGATTTTCATATCGGATAGCGTCGAGGCAAAGGATCACTCGCTAATTGGAGGGCGACGGCGAAACCCATTCGCTGACCACTTCGGTTTCGATAGGGGCTTTCGTCCGTCGGCGTCGGCGGGGTTTGTTGGCAGCCCACTCTTTGGTCATGATCTCAAATACGTCTGGGCTTTCGTAGCGGACTACGTTCTTGCCCTCCGGAATTGGACCTATCAATCCCTTGAAAATA
Organism: Pirellula sp.; assembly: GCA_043743995.1. GTDB lineage: Bacteria > Planctomycetota > Planctomycetia > Pirellulales > Pirellulaceae > JBKCUI01. The sequence continues at coordinate 4,215 of JAYTVM010000396.1, forward strand.
GGCATTCCACGCAGATCCAAATCGGTGCTGCTATCGTCGATTCCGACTTGAGAATGCGTTTTGAAGATGGACTCGGCATTGTGGAAATCGCGGATCTTAAGCGAACCGTCTTGACCTCGTGTCACTACTCGAAAAACTTCTTTTTTTGCCATAGTTCTACTCCGGTCAATCGCTTTAGTCGTGGTCGTTTGGCTCCTTCCATGAAATCAGATCGTAGGGGATTGCAATCGAAAAATCCGATCGCACCAAAGCGTCCTTGCTGTAGTTCCTCTACTAAGGCAAGTCATCGACCTGCGGTCACCAAAAGGTGCGAATTAATGCTAGCCCTAGTCTTAACTAGTACGACGGTCGCAAAAGCCACACTCGGATTGACCGTTACAACGCACCCTACGGATTCGTCTAAAGCGATCGGCAGACAGATGACTCTAGTTCGACTGTCCCAAGTTAAAGGAAAGAGCCGTTGTCCAATCGGGAGAGCGAGGTTCCTACCGAGCTTTCGCCGTCCTTTTCTCGGCAGGAGCCTCGTTCTCCCAATAAATCGCAATGCAAAAACCAATTTAGGACAGTCGAACTAGCGATTCACCACGCCCTTCGTACCTCAGAGCGTGCCACCCGTGCCACCCGTGCCGTGAAAAACCCAGATCGGAAGGTCTTTTAGCCCTTCTACTTTTCGGAATAGGGGCCTGGAGGAAGGGGCAGCGAGCCGGTCGGCGCGATCAGGTCGGGGGTGGATTGGAAGGGGAGAGTAAGTGCGGTTTGGACTGCACTGACCACCGGTCGCGGAGCGAACCGGCCTACGTAGATCCGTCGCTCCGTCGACGGATGTCCTGCATGGTAACACCGATTGCATAAATCGATTCAAATAGATGCAGCAAACAGGCGGCAGCGAGCAGGTCGGGGGTGGTTTGGAAGGGGAGAGTTAGTGCGGTTTGGACTGCACTGACCGCCGGTCGCGGAGCGAACCGGCCTACGGTCCAACCGCATTTCGAGCTAAGACCCAGTCCACATAATTATTCCATCGCTCGATTTCATCTGGACCACAGCTGAAGTAACGTCGTGCCTTTTGAGCTGCCTCCTGAAAGAGCAGCTCAATCTGTTTTGGATTCACGGCAATCGGTTGCGACGACTCGTTGATTTCCAAGCCAGATAAAATAACTGCATGTTTACGGATTTCCTCCACTGTTCTTTCGTCCTCAACCAGCGTCCATACTCTTGCCGTATGGTCGTGCGAAGCGGTAATGATCTTTCCACCGTTCGCATCGAAAAAGGCACGTCTGACAATAGCAAAGTGCTCAAGCGGCGGGGATATCGGTAGCCCCGTTTGCAAATCAAGGAGAAAGACACTTCCCGCTCCACATGATCCTTCGGTTCGAAGCGTAGATCCACCACATGCCAAAGCAAATCGATTGCGGGAGTCAATCTGACAATGCCGAAACTGATACTTTTTATTAGTGAACTCCCACAACTGTTGTTCGTTCCGCCAAAAGGTGATATCGCCACCATACGTCGATGTCAGATAATTGTTATCTGTATCGAAAGCTACGTCGGTAGGCCAGCTCCCGAAATCGCGTTTTCGTGTCATCTCGAAAGGACTCTTCGTCTGCCAGAATTGAATCGTTTGATCCTTGCTACAAGTCCAGGCCGTTCGCCCGTCGGCGGAAAAGCCACTGCGAGTCACAATGTCTTCGTGCGTCAAAGGAGGACTAATGACCTTGCCGTCATGCGAGTTTCGGATGGTCGCTGACTTGTTTATGGCCGAGACGATGAATTGATCACCGGCTGGCGCAAATTGAATATTCGTAATGTTGCTTGAGGTTAGATTCGAAGAGAAGACCGCCTCGGAACTAACCGCATTCCAGCCAGTTACCGTCCCGTCCGAGCTGGCCGCAAGGAGCAGTTGATCTTCGGTCGGGCTGAACTTGAGATCGATAACTTCAGCCGGAGTGGATAGTTTTGTGCCGATCTGCACGGCCCGGGTTCCGTCCCAAAGCCTTACATGTCCGTCGAGACTGGCGGTTGCAGCGAGTCGACCATTGCGATCAAAACCGCAATCGGTCACATGACCATCATGTGTCATCGCCTCACCAATTCTCTCGCCATTCTGAGCGTTCCAGATTGCGGCGGTATTGTCGTCGCTACAGGAAATGACACGACCGCCGTCCGGGCTGAAACGTGCGACATTGACATGGTTGAGGTGTTCTAAGAGTGGTACGTCAGGAGCCAATCCAGCCAGATCCCACATCCTAACGATACCGGGAGTGCCTCCCGCGGCCAAACGTCTACCGTCTGGATGAAAAGCAACTTGCGAGACCGATTCGTCGGCAGCCAAACCCGTTCCAATCTTTTGCAAGGAATGAATCCAATAGACATCAACGATTCCATCCACTCCAGCAACAGCTAGGAAACGATTCCCAGAATCGACTGCGGAGTGGAGCAGACCAACGGGGTGCCTGATCACGTTCTTGCGACCGGCTTCTCTCGACCAAGTCGTAATGGTTCCATCGAGTTGCACCGTGAGTATTTCATCGCCGTTGGTTACGTCGTAGGCCCCTTGCAGAGGGCTTTCATGATCCAAGATGGACTTCTGCGGTTCACCTGTTTCGATGTCTCTTAGCGTCAGCGAGTCGTTGCGACTGGCAACCATCAAAACATTTGAATTTTTTCCCGATTGGATAAACGCGATGTTCGCTTCGAATTCGTAAAGGAGTTCACTCGCTAGATCAGCGACATTCCAGCAACTTGCATTGCACTGTTCCGTGTTATCCTTGCTCACGGAATACGCGAGCAGTTTGTGATCATCCAAAAAATAAACTTGTCTTGCTTTTCCCGAAAGCTCGAGACGAAATACTCCGCTTTGGGCATCCCAGATTTTGATTTGGCCATCTTGGTCGGCGGTAGCGAGCAATTGCCCATCCTTGGAAAAATCAATCGACGTTACGTCGGCTGTGTGTGGCAGGTCAGCGATCTTGGAGCCAGTGGAAAACTCCCAAAGATGGGCAGCATGGTTGTTCTTTGCAAAAGATAAGATTCTCGTTTCGGTGGAATCGCAACGTATATCAATCACGAGTCCATCATGCTGCATCGTAGGTGTTGAGAGCAAGTCCTTTTCGGTGGCGTAATGGAACATGCCGCCGGCTTGTGTTCCTACCAACACATGACCTCCGGACGGACTGAATCTGAGCTTGCGAACGGTGCTCCCAGCAAATTTCACGAGACTTAATCGAGGATGGCTTTTCCATGTCATTCCGACTCGTGTCCGCTGCACTCCGGCATCATCGACGGTTTCCTCGAGGGCTTTGGCGAACCAAAGGATCGCCTTCGAGAAAACCCCCAATTCCAATTGACGCAGTCCGTTTTGCACGTGTGAGTCCGTCAATTGTTTCTTGCTTCTAGCTGCACTGACTATAGCAATGTCTTTTTGTTTGCCGAGAATTCCTGCGATCCAACTTTCACGAAACGCCCAAGCGGTCGAAATCACACTCAGCATTAAAAGTAGTCCCAAGACCATACCCAACAAGACCGCTATGCGATGATTTCTACGGGACCATCGCTTCAGCTTGGAAATTCGGCTCTCTGGTTTGGCGAGAATGGCTCGGTCTTCCAACCATCGCCGAAGGTCATCTGCCAAGTCCTTGGCTGTTGCGTAGCGATTGTCCGGGTTTTTATCCATCGCTTTCAGGGTAATGGTCTCGAGTTCCTTTGGGATCTTTTCATCTATTTTGCGAGGTGAGACGGGGTCCTCATACACGACTTGATGCAGCATCATTCTGCCGCTGCCGCGAAACGGATTTTCACGGCAGAGCAGACGATACAAGATGACACCGAGGCTGTAGACGTCGCTTTTCGCCGATACTTCCGAGTGCTTTCCAGTGGCTTGTTCGGGTGACATAAAGGCAGGTGTTCCCAGAATCTCTCCCTCGAGCGTCATCGTCTGTTCACCTTCGAGATTGCGAGCCAACCCAAAATCAGCAACGTAGGGGTTGTTCGCAGCATTCAATAGGATATTGCTTGGCTTTAGATCCCGATGAATGATGCCGTGCAGATGCGCGAAGTGCACGGCATCTGAGATTATCACCAGCAAACTCACGGCCTCCTTAACAGCGATGGACATGCCGCTAATACGATCTGCCAAAGTCACTCCGTCGATAAACTCGCAGACGATGTAGGGGAGTTCTCCCTCCGCATTGATTTCGTGTACCTGGACGATGTTGGAATGGCGGAGCTTCGCTACATTTCGGGCTTCACGAATGAATCGCTCTTTTTCATTGCGAGTGATGAAGTGCCCGGCCCGGGGAACCTTGATCGCAACGTCTCGATTTAAGTTGGGGTCTAGCGCCCGATAGGCTGTACCGAAGCCGCCGGAGCCCAAAAACGAGATGACCTCGAAACGACCGATACTTTTAGGGATTTCTCGGATTGGAAGAGAGTGGGGGCTATCTCCGCCGAGCGTAACGATGCTGCCACAACTACCACACGTAACCTCCGGACGATCGATGTCGATGAGGTTAATGCGATTGCCACAATGTGGACAATCCAATCGAACAACCTTTTCCATTTGGATACGGGGCATGCGAGGCGGCAGTCTTCGCCCGCCAGACCCGTTGTTTGCTTCGTCGGTTTTTCCGCCGGCAATTCGAAAGACAGATTCGGCGAAACGCAGTCGCTTTTCGAGATCCGGTTGCAAGTCCTGGTTCTCAACGATCAATTTGCCTCGAACATCAGCTTCGCTCGAACCAGCCAAAATGGAATCGAGAAACTCTGCGACGAGTTTCTCAATGCGTTGTTCTGAGTTTTCCATTAGATTCTTTGCCTTCGAGGATCAAAGGATCGCAGAGGCGTGGGAGGGTGCGATGTTTATGCCTCGATACATTTCGGGATGCCGCCTTCGCAAATCATTACCGGCTTGGATGGATCTGGACACGCGCAATCGCCATCGCAACTAATGGAAGCGCATCTTGGGTCAAGCGGATCTCCGATTTCTCCCCCGCCGCCCAGTGATTCCGCCCATTCGCGAATTTGGGAAGGGGTTGGGATTTGAGTTCCTTGAAACAGAAACTTTCCCCCGTACAAAACCGAAACGCGGATCTCGAAAATCGTTCCTGCTACAAATTTGAAGGCTGTCACCCTGTCTTTCAACATTGCCGCCAAGTTGTATTCGGGCCCCTTATCGAAAGAAAGCCGGAAGGTCTTTCCCATGTCTTCTAAAAGCACAACTACCGTATTCGGGAAGGGGCCATAAAATTGATGAAATAATTCTCTTTCATGCACTTGCATTTTGTTTCCTTTGAGTTCAGTGACTAGTTTCGCCAAGATGTGTCTTTAATTCTGCCAAAGCCTTGGACAAGCGTGTTCGTGCTTCGGAGTAGGTAAGGCCCAGTTTGTCTGCCATTTCTTTGACCGTTCGCCCCCCCAAAAAGCAGGTTTCTATCACTGCTCGAGATTTTGCGTCGAGTCCTTGAATTGCCATTTTCAAGTTAATCATTTCATCCTCTTGCCTAAACCGTTCACTTGGCGAGTGATCGCCGAGCGATTGGAGTTCCAAAAACACATCATTGCACATAGGCTCGGGTGGACTTCGTTTTTTTGCATGCCGTTTTTCAAGTACGCGAATCATCTCGTTTCTCGCAATTAGCCGAAGCCAAACTCGAAACTGTTGCTTTACATTCGACGAATTTTCTTGGATTTGGAAGCGGTCCATTTGAACCCAAATCCTGACCCAAGCCTCTTGAAACAGATCCGATCGGCTTAGATCCGCCGTATTCGCGAGCTGAAAATCGAGGCAAACAAAACGAACATCCTCTGCAAATTCGGCGAATATCGCCTCGATCGCAGCAGCCTCGCCTTGCTGAGCCTCCGTAAGAATTCGACAAAAATCCAACATTGTTTTTCCGCGACACACGAAACCATTACTTAAACAGAAATTCCGCCGTACATTGCGTTGTGAACCGCATTTTCTAGGAAAAAACTTGCTTAGCCCACATCTTTTCGGCTTGCTTCGTAAAAACGAATCTAAATGTGGGTAAAGATGAGCGTTTAGCCCTGCGCGACAAAAGTCGACCGCGTCAAGGGACGAACGCACGCCTGTAGTATACCACTATTTGACCACTATCGGTGTGCGTCCGAAGCTGCGTCTGGATGCTATTCGACGCTCGCCCTATCTCTCACGAGGTTTTCGCATGACCCAATTGCCAATGTCGTCCAAGTAGGTGTAGATCACTGGCACGGCGAGCAGAGTCAACAACAAGGACAACGTTTGCCCTCCCGATGCGAGCACCGCAATCGAACGGCGCTCTTCCGATCCTGGACCGTTGGCAATCAGCAACGGTAGCAAGCCTGCCACGAACGAGATCGTCGTCATCAGAATCGGTCGCAGTCGATCGCGATTGGCTTGCAGGATCGCTTCCCTGCGAGGTATCCCCTTGCGGCGAAGCGCATTCGTACAATCCACCTGCAAGATGGCCGCCTTTTTGACCACGCCGAATAAAACCAAAACGCCCAGGGCTGAGTAGACGTTGAGCGTCTCGTTGCCCAGATACAAACTAATGAGCCCAAACGGAATCGAAAGCGGCAGCGTAAAGAGGATCGTGAAGGGATGTGCTAAGTGTTCGAACTGAGCGGCAAGCACGAGGTACATAAAAACAAAGCTCAATAGAAATGTCCATCGGAATTCGCTGAGTGTCTTTTCCAACTCTTTGCCACGCCCCAACACGCGTGTCTCGAATCCTGGTGGTACACCGATTTCTAAGGCCAGGGCTCGAAGCGCCTGAACTCGATCCGCTAACGCATATCCAGTCGAGATGTTCGCGCGGATCGAAACCATTCGTTGGCGGTCCAGTCGATCAATACGGGCTGGTGCGTTTCCGAAATCAAATCGAACGATGTTGTCGATCCGAGTCAATTTCGATGCGTTGGACATGGATGCGGACTGGGACTCAATGGCCGACACAAGCTTTCCCGCCGTTGGATTGGCTCGAACATAGAGCTGGGAAATAGATTCTTTGTCACGACGATCCAGTCCTACTAACCTCAATTCCACATCGTAGGCATCATCGATCGTTGCGTCTCGATAGCGAGAGACCCGATCATCCCCTCCTACTGCGATCCTCAACGTATCCGCGATCTCTTGGACCGAAACACCCATCGCCGCCGCTCGCTCCCGATCAATCGAAACCAGCAATTCAGGCTTGTCCAATCGCAAGGTCGTATCGACGTCGACGATACCGGGTATCTCGGTCGCCTTCTTCCGCAACTGCTCACTGAACTCAGAGAGTTTTTTTACATCCGGACCCGTAATAGAAAAATCGATATCAACGTTGGCTCCTTGCCGCAGTGAAGTGAGATTTCGGATGGAAACACGGACATCCGAAACCGACTTGAGCAATTTGCGAATCTCCGCCATCTTTTGCTGTTGGCTAAAATTTCCTGCCAGCGCTTTCTGAGGCTTGCCTTGAACCAAAGCCCATACGAATCGCTCCAGTGAAAACGTCCGTTCGGACGCGTCTTTTAGTCGGACGAACACACTGGCATTGTTAACGCCGCCAAAGCCCCGCGTACCAACGGTTGCCAACGTCATTACGACGCCATCGACAGTTCGCACTTTGTCTTCGATGACTTGAAGTGCGTCGTTCATTCCGAGCAGCGAAGTACCCTCCCTGGCATTGACGCTCACTTCAAACTCGGACTCGTCCACATTGGTCGGGATGTAATCCTGTCGCACCCAACCGTACAATGGAATATTCGCAAGGATAGTTCCGACGCACAAAAGCAATGTCAAGAAACGGTACCTGAGCGCGAGGCGAAGGGACGCCATGTAACTGACTTCAATCCAGTGATAGAAGCCTTTTTGCCGCGTCGTCTTTTGCGAATGGTTCGAGCCATCTGTGGGCTTCGGTTTCTTCAATAGCAGGCTGCACATCATCGGCGTCAGGGAAAAACTGATGACCATCGAAACCAAGATGGCAACGGTGGCGGTAACCCCGAATTCGAAAAGCATGCGGCCCGTCACGCTCGACAGGAAGGAAACTGGTAAGAAAACGATGACCAGCGAAATGGTCGTGGCTAAAACGGCTAGCCCGATCTCTTTTGTCCCATCGATCGATGCCTGAAAGGGCTCCATGCCTTGTTCCTCGATGCACCGAAAGACATTTTCCAAAACCACAATGGCGTCATCGATGACGACACCGACCATCAAAACAAGAGCCAACATGGTTACGTTGTTGAGCGTAAAACCAAAAGCCTTCATGAAGGCAAATGTGGCGATGATGGAGGCTGGGATCGCCACCGACGCAATCAAAGTGGATCGCCACGAACGCATGAACAACAACACGGTCAGGCAAGCTAAAATGGAGCCGGAGACGAGATGGTTTTCGATCTCATGCAAGGCCGATAAGATGTACCGCGACTGGTCTTGAATAATGGCTACGCGAATATCGTTGGGAAGCAATTGCTCACTGCGTTTCAGGCGTTCTTTGATTCCAGCAATCACGTTGACCGTGTTTTCACCCGATTGTCGCTGCACACTTAAAACCACAGTCGGTTTCCCGTCCAATCGAGCCATCGTGCGAACCTCTTTGGTACCATCGACGACCGTTCCTAGGTCCCCGAGTCGGATCGACGAACCGCCGACCGTGTCGATCACCAGGTCATCAAAGTCCTTGGACTCCGCCACACGACCAAGTGTGCGCAAAGACCGTTCACGCAGTCCTTCGTCCACACGTCCACCGGGGACTTCGGCGTTTTGCCTAACCAAGGCATCGCGCACTTGAACGATGGAGAGTTGATATGCGGTCAGTCGCTTCGCATCGATATTGACTTTGATCGCTCGTTCGGAAGCACCCGAAATGGAGACTTGACCAACGCCTGGACTGGATTCGATAACGCTTTTCACGTAACGGTCTGCAAGCAAATACAATTCGCTCGGCGTTCGCTCGCCGGAGACTGCGATTGACATCACGGGTGAGGAGTCGATGTCCGATTTCTGAACGATGGGTGGGTCTACGGTCCGCGGTAGCCTATTGGTCACTGCAGATACGACGTCGCGCACATCCTGGACCGCTGCATCAATGTCGCGAGCAAGCGAAAAGGTGATCAGAACAACCGAGCTTCCGTCCGAAGAGATGCTCCGAAGTTCCTCAATCCCAGCCACCGTGGAAACCGCGTCTTCAATGACTTGCGATATTTCCGACTCGACTTCCTGGGAGGCTGCACCAGGGTAGCCGGTTCGAATGTAAACCGTAGGCAAGTCGGTCTTTGGAAAGCGATCGATCCCAAGCGACGGGAAAGCAACGACTCCAGCCACTACCATCGCCATCACAAGCATGAGGGCAAAAACCGGTCGCTTCACGCAAATTTCAGCGAGCCAATACAAGGCGAAGACCTAATGGTAGGAGGCGTTGGAGGTGGGATTCGATGGTGGGTGCAATAGCTAGTTCGACTGTCCTAAATTGGTTTTTGCGTTGCGATTGGACAAAGGCTCTTTCCTCTAACTTGGGACAGTCAGACCTATTGTACTTGGCCGCAACCGGATCAGGAATCGATTTTCGTAGCGGATCAAAACTTCAATCCAATTCAATGGCAAGTGCGAATCCGGAAAGACCGCTTCGTTACAAGCCTCACAACCCTTCTGTTTTAACAGCGAATATCAACTGGTTTCGGGCTCCAATCTGGGAAAACAGCCCTTGGCAAGATTCTCGTACTACAGTTGCTTCGCTAGCTAAAGACTGATTTTCCAGTCCAAATGCGACAACTCCGAACACGCGAGGTCCCTTTGAGATCATTTTTCACCTCATCGCTCGACGAAATCTCGCCGCCGTCCCCCTATGTCCATGCGATGGACTGGGATTCCTACCGAGCCCAGTTTCGAACCAACCCAAACGGCAAGTCTGGTAATCGCAATAGTGTCCTGGCCCTCGGTAGTCTCAATCCTGATTCAGCCGGGCTGTCCGGTTCGGTCAGTTCCGCCTTGGATATTCCCTTGATTGTCCAAAACACGTCGAAAACTTGCTTTGCCGGCGAAAACCATGGGGAGTCCGAAGTCTTAGCGGCACTGGCAGTCGACGCCTGTTTTGGCACCGCAGACATTGCGTTTCTCGACGAAAAAGCGATTCCCGCTATGGAAAGATGCGAAAAGGAGGGATCGGATTGGTTAAGCGACGGATCGCTCGACATGGAGCTTGGACTTTTGGAAAGCGTCCAGGAAATCGCTTTGGCACTAACTCGCACCACCCCGAAACGCACGCTAAGAACCGTTCCCTAAATAAGTGTCCGATTTGACCGTAGCGAAAGTCGCCTACTAGAAAATTAGGGTTCAGGACATCACGCGGAGCGTGATGGGTACTATTGATACCGATCACGCTAAAGTACCCATCACGCTCCGCGTGATGCATCCGAGCGTTAAGACCCTAAAATTATAGTTTGACAAAGCCCTAGTTCGACTGTAACGAAAAGGTACCGATTCGAACGGGAGGGCGAGGCTCCTGCCGAGCTTTCGCAGGAATTTAGCTCGGCAGGAGCCTCGCTCTCCCGCTAATTCCGCTCGCGAAAACCAGTCTGGGACAGTCGAACTAGCGCTTCACCACGCCATTCGTACCTCAGAGCGTGCCACCCAGCAAAACGTCAAATCCAGGTAAAAATTTTGCGGCCCGACTCGGAAATTCGCCCTGGACCATTTTGACGATCCTGTCTATATTTCTAGATTCTTGGTCGTACGCTTCCCGATGTGACGCTCACCTCCCCAAAAAAAGGACGGGTGGTTTGAGATGGCTGCATGGAATTGATCGGCAGCCAGGTGTTTTTACTAATTCGTCACAATTGCTTAAAAAAGGTGGAGGCTTTGCATGGTTAAGTTGTTAGTCCGTGACCGGGAAACGATTCAAGAGGCTGTACGCCGTTTTCGCAAACTGGTTGAACGAAGC